>NZ_RZQG01000677.1:0-3301 GCF_003998635.1 Mesorhizobium sp. M7D.F.Ca.US.004.03.1.1 | reverse complement strand
CGCCAGCGCATCGCCATTGCCCGCGCGCTGATGCTCAACCCGAGCCTGCTGGTGCTGGACGAGCCGGTCTCGGCGCTCGATCTTTCGGTGCAGGCGCAGGTGCTGAACCTGCTCGCCGACCTGCAGGACGAATTCCAGCTGACCTATGTCTTCATCAGCCACGATTTGTCCGTGGTGCGCTACATCGCCGACGACGTGATGGTGATGTATTTCGGCGAAGCGGTCGAATACGGCTCGCGCGACGAGGTCTTTGCCGACCCCAAGCACAGCTACACCAGGACGCTGTTCGCCGCGACGCCGCGTGCCGACGTCGCCTCGATCAAGGCCAGACTGGCGAAGAAGAAGGCGGCTTAACGTCTCTTCGTCATCCTAGGGCGGAGCTCCGCGAAGCGTCGTTTCACGACAACTTCGCGATGATGGCGCGCAGCGCTGCGCCGAAGCGCCGGACTTCCTCAACCGTGTTGTAGTGGACCAGCGAGGCGCGGATGGCGCCGCTGTCCATCGAGAGGTTGAGACGCTTCATCAGCCGTGGCGCGTACATGTGGCCGTCGCGGATGCCGATCTGCATCTCGGCCATTTCCTCGACGATCCGCTGCGGCGAGAGCTTGCCGATGTTGAAGCAGAAGGTCGGCACGCGCTCGGTGATGCGGGCCTCGTCGGCAACGCCATAGATGGTCGCGCCGCAGTCCTTGAGCACGCCAAGCATCTCGCGCGCCAGCACCAACTCATAGTCGCGGATGGCGCCCATGCCGGCGACGATGTTGTCGCGCCGCGAGCGGTTGTTGGAGGGTGCCAGGTTGCGGCCGATCAGTTCCAGATACTGCACGGCGGCATCCATGCCTGAAACGTTCTCGTAGATGAAGGTGCCGGCCTCGACCTTGTAGGGCGGCTCGTCGGGGATGAAATCCTCGCGGAAGGTAGGCAGCCGCTTCAGTGTTTCGAAACGGCCCCACAGGAAGCCCATATGCGGCGAGAAATTCTTGTAGCCGGAGCAGACGAGATAGTCGCAGTCCCAGGCCTGCACGTCGATCAGCCCGTGCGGCCCGTAGTGCACACAGTCGAGGAACACTTCGGCGCCGGCCGCGTGCGCGATACCAGCCACGGAAGCGACATCGACGATCGAGCCGATCGAATGCGCCGTCACCGTGCAGGCGACGAGACGGGTGCGGTCGGAAACCAGCGGGCGCAGATCGTCGACATGCAGATTGCCGTCCTCGCGCATGCGCCACCATTTGAACTTTGCGCCGGCGGACTCCAGCGCCAGCCATGTCGCGATGTTGGCGTCGTGGTCCATGTCGGTGACGACGATCTCGTCGCGCTCTTGCAGCATCTGGCCGATGCCGAGGCTGACCAGGCGAATGAACGAGGTGGCGTTCATGCCGAAGCAGATTTCCGCCGGGCTGTAGGCATTGATCAGCAGCGCGACGCTTGTCCGAGCATCGGCAACCGACTGGTCGACGGTGACGCTGCGGCCATAACGGCCGCCACGCTGCACATTGTGCGAAACCAGATGATTGGTAACCGCGTCGAGCACGCTTTGCGGGATCTGTGCGCCGGCGGCATTGTCCAAAAAGATGAAGTCGCCGGCCCGCTGCAAGGCTGGAAACATGGCGCGGATAGTGTCGACGGGGAACGCGCCGGAGGCGCTGTTCGCGTTGTCGGTTTGATGCTTGTTCACGGGCAGGCTCCTGCGAAGGACTTGGGCGGGGTGGATCAGTTGGCGAGGTCAGCGCTTCTTTTCGGTCTTGAAGCGCTCTTCAAGCAGGCTGACGAGGCGGACCATCGGCCAGAGGAAGATGAGATAGACAAGCGCGGCGCCGATCAACGGCGAGGGATTGGCGTAGAGCGACTGCGCGTTGGTCGCTTCCTTCAAGAGTTCCGGCAGCGCCACGGTCGAGGCGAGCGAGGTGTCCTTGAACATCGAGACGCAGTTGCTGGTCATCGGCGGGATGACCACGCGGATCGCTTGCGGCAGCACCACCTTGCGCAGGGTCAGCAGGAAGGGCAGGCCAAGCGCCTGCGACGCCTCGAACTGGCCACGCGGAATGCTTTCGATGCCGGAGCGGAACACTTCGGCCGAGTAGGCCGACATGATGAAGGCGAAGGCAGTCACGGCGGAGGCCCAGGACGACAGGCGTATGCCGAGGAAGGGCAGCGCATAGTAGATCAGGATCAGCACGACCAGCACCGGCAGGGCGCGGAAGATGTCGGTATAGCCGACCGCCAGCCACCGCAGCGGCTTCGGTGCATAGAGTCGCACCAGGCTGATCGCCAGGCCGATGGGGATGCCGATGCCGATGCTCAAAATGCCGAGCAGCAGCGTGTTCAGGAAGCCGCGCAGCAGCGCCGGCAGGCTGGATATGATGACATCGGGGTTGAAGAAGGTATCCAGCAGCGACATGGGAGCGTTCCCGAACCCGAGAGCAAGGATGCTCAGGTTAAAACCAATCGACCTCGCCAGCGGCGAGACGGTCTGCGCGGAAGCCGGCGCTGGAGCATGAAATAAATCGTGCCGGCCTGGAAAGCCGGCACGATGTCAGCGCAGCTTTCAGCTCAGGCCTTCGGCAGCGGCATTTCCTTCATGGTCGAAGAGTCGGCAGGCGCGTCGCTGCCGAACCACTTCTTATGGATGGCGGCCAGCGTGCCGTCCTTCTTCATCGCGCTCAGCGCGTCGTTCAGCTTGCCGAGCAGCGGGTGGTCCTTGGTCATCATCAGGCCGTATTGTTCGCCGGTCTTGATGCGTTCCTTGACGACCAGATCCTTCATCTTGGTGAAGGAATACTCCATGCCCGGAATGTCGCTGACGGCGGCATCGACGCGGCCGGCGCTGAGGTCGAGCAGCAGGTTCTGCTGCGTGTCATAACCCTTCACGTCGCTGAAGCCGTCGGCTTCCTGATGCGCCTTGACCCAGGTCTCGCCGGTCGAGCCGGACAGCACGCCGACGATCTTGCCCTTGAGGTCGGCTTCGGCCTTGATCGGGCTGTCGGTCTTGGTGGCGATGCCCATGTCGGAATCATAATAGGGCTGCGTGAACGACTGCGACTTCAGCCGCTCCGCCGTGATGGTGATCGACGAGATGGCGACATCGATGCGCTTCGACGTGGTGGCGGCGAACAGCGCCTGGAAGCCGAGATCGGCGATGTCGGTGGTCATGCCGATGCGCTTGGCTGCTTCGTTGACGATGTCGACTTCGAAGCCCTCGAAGGTGCCGCTCTCGTTCTTGTATTCGAACGGCGGATTGGTCGGGTACGCGCCGACATTGAGCACGTCCGCGGCATAGGCGGTGGGGGGGGCGGCGGCG
>NZ_RZQG01000676.1:0-3302 GCF_003998635.1 Mesorhizobium sp. M7D.F.Ca.US.004.03.1.1 | reverse complement strand
AAATGTAGGTGGTCAGCGCGCCGCCGACGAGCGGGCCGACCAGCGGTCCGGATTGGCCGGCCAGCGAGATATACATGTTGATCTTGAGCGTGCGGCTGCGCGGAAAGGTCGAGAGGATGACGACCTGGCCGAGCGTGCCCATCAAGGCGCCGCCAAAGCCTTGCAGTGCGCGGGCGCCAACCAGCATCCGGATATCGTTCGACAGTCCGCACAGGGCCGACGAGGCGGCGAACACCAGCAAGGCAAAGCAGTAGACGTTGCGCAGGCCGAAGCGGTCGGCGGCCCAACCGCCAAGCGGCATCGAGATGATCAGGCTGGCGACATAGACAGTGATGAGCAGGCCGAGCTGGCTTGGCGGACGGCCGAGGCTTTCGCTGATGCCCGGCAGCGCCGTCACCACGACATTCTGGTCGAGGCTGGTCATGAAGACACCGCAGGCGACCGTCAGCGGCAGCAGGAGCAAGGCTCTGGCCGGCACATCGGCGCGATCCGTGGCGCCGGCGGATAGTTCAGCGGTCATGGAGATGTTCGAACCAAACGAATGTGCCGACTGTGAGACGGGATTTTCATCCCTTGGGCCGGTTGGGCGGCCCCATATTTCCACCATGGGCGCCTGCGGCACGATTCTCTAGCGGCAGAACCGGCTGGCCTTGATGCCAGAAGCAGAAGCGATGCGGCCGTCAGGCCGCGCCGCTTACTGCACCTCGTAGCCGACTTCCTCGCTGGCATGGCAGAGCGCCTTCCAGAACGAGCGTGCGAACGAGCGGAAGACGTAGATGTCGAACTGGTCGGCGCCGGTGCGCTGGATCTGGGCGAAGACATCGTGATGGGCGGTCGAGCGGCCGGCGCCAACCGGAAAGGCCGGCAGCGAAAAGTCGATGGCGAAGAATTTCGCCAGCACCCATTCGGCCTTCGGCCCGGCAATACGAACGGCGGTGCGACCATGCGACAGGTCAGTCACCGTACCAATTGCCGGGGTCACCACTTTGGCAAAGGCCGCGGCCAGCCCTTCGGCCTCGTCGGCAACAGTGAACTTTCCCGGCGCGAAGCCGAACACCGACTTCACGCCGTCGCTCAGGCCACCGCCGGCGCCATCGGGCAGAGCAAGCCCGGTGACGGTGCGGATGGCTGCAATCAGCCTCTTCTCCTCGCCCGGCCAAGCGGCGAGCTGCACAATCGAGCCGGGCCTGGTCTCGGTCAGTATGATTTCGACGCCGTGCTCGAAATTGCCATGCGAGCCGACGTGAAATTCCGGCTCAAGCGGTGATTGGCGCTCAACCATGCATGCGGCTCCCGTCCGGGTCGAAGAAGTGGTTGGAGACGATCTCGACCGGTCCGAACCGGTTGCGCAAGGGGTCGGAGACGTGGGCGCGCGTGCCGCGCCGTGCCTTGCCGCCCTTGACCAGTGCCAGCGCGATATGCTTGCCGAGCGCCGGCGAGTAGCAGCAGGCGGTGATGTGGCCGATCGAGCCGTGCGGATTGGCTTCGTCAACCTCTTCGACGATGTGAGCGCCACCGTTGAGCGGCTTGTTGTCGAGCGAAATCAGGCCGACCAGTTCCAGACGGTCAGACGCGATCAGGCCTTCGCGATCCATCATCGCCGAGCCGATGAACGGCTTCTTCTTCGACAGCATCCAGTCGAGATGCAGGTCGCGCGCCGTGGTGCGGCCGTCGATCTCGGCGCCGGTGACATGACCCTTTTCGATGCGCATCGTGCCCAGCGCCTCGAGCCCGTAGGTAACCAGCCCGAACGGCTTGCCGGCTTCAACAAGCGCTTCCCAGACATGGGTGCCGTAGCCGGCGCCGGAATAGACCTCGAACGCCATTTCACCGGAGAAGGACAGCCGGCAGATCATTACCGGCACGCCTGCTATCTCGCCGCGCACGATGCCCATGAAGGGCAGGGTGGCATTGTCGACCGATGTGCCGGTGACACATTTGGCGAGGATCTCCCTAGCCTTTGGCCCACCGATCGCGGCGCCTGCCCATTCGTCGGTCACCGAGGCGACGTGGACCTTGAGCTCCGGCCAGATCACGTCGAGGAAATATTCCAGATGCTGCATCACCTTGCCGGCATTGGCCGTGGTGGTGGTCATCAGGAAATCCTGCTCGCCGAGCCGCCAGGTGGTGCCGTCGTCGAAGGCTAGGCCGTCCTCGCGCAGCATCAGACCGTAGCGTGCCTTGCCGACGGCCAGCGTCGAAAACATGTTGGTGTAGACGCGGTCGAGGAATAGGGCGGCGTCGGGCCCTTGTACGGCAATTTTGCCCAGCGTCGAGACATCGACGATGCCGGCGCTGTCGCGTGTCGCCTTGGCTTCCCGCACATAGGCCTGCTCGACCGTCTCGCCGGCATGGCCATAGATCATCGGGCGGTACCAGAGGCCGGCGGAATACATCGTGGCGCCATTGGCGAGATGCCAGTCATGCATCGGCGTCAGCCGCTCGGGCTTCAGGTCGCCGAAGCGTTCCGCAGCCAGCGAGCCGATCGACACGGGCGCAAAGGGTGGCCGGAAGCGCGTCGTGCCGACCTCGGGGATCGGCTTGCCCAGCGCTTCGGCCATGATGGCAAGGCCAGGGACGTTGGAGCTCTTGCCCTGGTCGGTCGCCATGCCGAGCGTGGTGTAGCGCTTCAGATGCTCGACCGAGACGAAGCCTTCGCGATGCGCTAGCCGGACGTCCTCGGCTGTCACGTCGTGCTGGAAATCGACAAAGCTCTTGCCCTTGGCCCTGATCTCGAACACCGGGGCGGGATCGGGATCACCGGGCACGGCTTCTACCACCGGCAATACAGAAGGCGTGCTCTGTCCACCGGCCGCAGCCAGACCGGCGGCGCGTCCTTCGGCGAGCGCTTCGAGCGTCGAAAAACTGCCGGTGAAGGCGCCGGCGCCGATCCATTGCTGCGTTGGTTTCGGCGGCAGGAAGGCCTGCCGCGCGGCATTCCATTCCGCCTTGGCGCCGGCCTGGCTGGCCAGATGGATGGTCGGCGACCAGCCGCCCGACATCAGCAGGCAATCGGCATGGATGCTGCGTGCATCGCCGATGAGCGCGCCATTGGTCATGTCGAAGCGTTGCAGCTTGAGGCCGGACAGCGCCTTGCCGCCTTCGGTGGCGACGACGGCATGGCCGGCGAAGATCTCAGCCTCGGCTTCCGCGGCCAGCCTGCGCATCTCCGGCGAAAGTTCCGGCCTGACATCGGCGATGGCGACGACCGCGGCACCAGCTTTCTTCAAGGCGACGGCCGCCCGATAGGCGCTGTCATTGTTGGTGAACAGCGCGATCCGCTCGCCCGGCAGCACGCCGAA
>NZ_RZQG01000675.1:0-3315 GCF_003998635.1 Mesorhizobium sp. M7D.F.Ca.US.004.03.1.1 | reverse complement strand
CGCCATGACCGAGCCCGGCGCGGGCTCCGACCTGCAGGGCGTCAAGACGCGCGCCGAAAAGGATGGCAACCAGTACAAGATCAATGGTTCCAAGACCTTCATCACCAACGGCCAGCTCGCGAACTTCATCATCGTCGTCACCAAGACCGATCCGGAGAAGGGCGCCAAGGGCACGTCGCTGATCGTCGTCGAGACCGATGAGGTCGAAGGCTTCCAGCGCGGCCGCAACCTCGACAAGATCGGCTTGAAGGCCAACGACACGTCGGAGCTGTTCTTCAACGACATGCGTGTGCCGACCTCCAACCTGCTCGGCCACGAGGAAGGGCAAGGTTTCGTCCAGCTGATGCAGCAATTGCCGCAGGAGCGGCTGCAGATCGGCACCGGCGCCATTGCCATGATCGAGCGGGCGCTGGCGCTGACCATCGACTACGTCAAGGAGCGCAAGGCGTTCGGCAAGGCGATCATCGATTTCCAGAACACCCAGTTCAAGCTGGCCGAACTCAAGACCGAGGCCACCATCGGCCGCGTCTTCTATAATGATTGCGTTACCCGCCACATTGCCGGCGGCCTCGATCCCGTGACCGCGTCGATGGCCAAGTACTGGCTCAGCGACCTGCAGGGAAAAGTCGTCGACGAATGCCTTCAACTGCATGGCGGCTATGGCTACATGAATGAATATCCGATCGCCCGCATGTTCCGCGACGCTCGCGTCCAACGCATCTACGGCGGCACCAACGAGATCATGAAATTGCTGATCGGACGCTCGCTCTAATGCATGTCGCTCAAAAGTGGTCCCGGTTTTGGGGGATCGACATGCATCAGTTTAAAGTCGTTCGATAAACCCAAGGAGCAAAACGATGGCCGAAGCTTATGTCTATGACGCCGTGCGCACGCCGCGCGGCAAGGGCAAGAAGGACGGATCGCTGCACGAGGTGCCGGCGGTGCGGCTTGCCGCCAAGACGCTCGAGTCGCTGCGCGACCGCAATGGGCTGGATACCGGCACTGTCGACGACATCATCTTCGGCTGCGTCGATCCGGTCGGCGAGGCGGGTTCGGTCATTCCGCGCGCCGCAGCCTTCGAGGCCGGCTACGACACCAAGGCGCCCGGCATGCAGATCTCGCGCTTCTGTGCTTCCGGGCTCGACGCCATCAATCTCGGCGCCGCCAAGATCGCGCAGGGCGCCGATGAGATCGTCATCGCCGGCGGCGTCGAATCGATGTCGCGCGTCGGCATGGGCGCCTCGGGCGGTGCCTGGTTTATGGACCCGTCCGTCGGCCTGCCCGGCTGGTTCGTGCCGCAAGGCATCTCGGCCGATCTGATCGCCACCAAATACGGCTTCTCCCGCGACGACGTCGACGCCTATGCGGTCGAGAGCCAGAAGCGTGCCGCCAAATCCTGGGCCGATGGCCGCTTCAAGAAGTCCGTCATCCCGATCAAGGACCAGAACGGCCTGACCATCCTCGACCATGACGAGCATATGCGGCCATCGACCGACATGCAGTCGCTGGCCTCGCTCAACCCGTCCTTCGTCATGCCTGGCGAAATGGGCGGCTTCGATGCGGTCGCAGTGCAGAAGCATCCCGAGGTGGAAGAGGTCAATCACGTCCACCATGCCGGCAATTCGTCCGGCATCGTCGATGGCGCGGCGGCCGTGCTGCTCGGTTCGAAGAAGGCTGGCAAGGCGATGGGGCTGAAGCCCCGCGCCCGCATCCGCACCTTCGCCAATATCGGCTCCGAGCCGGTGCTGATGCTGACCGGTCCGGTCGACGTCACCGAGAAGCTGTTGAAGCGCGCCAAGATGAAGCTCTCGGACATCGACCTGTTCGAGCTCAACGAAGCCTTCGCCTCGGTGGTGCTGCGCTACATGCAGGCTTTCGACATTCCGCATGACAAGATCAACGTCAATGGCGGCGCCATCGCCATGGGCCATCCGCTCGGCGCCACCGGCGCGATGATCCTGGGCACGGTGCTGGACGAACTGGAGCGCCGCGATCTCAACACCGCTTTGGTGACGCTGTGCATCGGCGCCGGCATGGGCACCGCAACCATCATCGAACGCGTCTGACGGGGAGAGAAACGATGAGCTACACCAATTTCACCCTCGACATCGACGCCGACGGCATTGCGCTGGTCACCTGGGACATGCCTGGCCGGTCGATGAACGTCTTCACCGAGGAAGCGATGCGGGAATTGAACGCCATCGTCAACAAGGTGGCAGGTGACGCCGCCATCAAGGGCGCGGTGATCACTTCCGGCAAGGACACCTTCTCCGGCGGTGCCGACATCACCCTGCTGCAGAAGATGTTGACGACCTTCGCCACGGACAAGGGCAAGGACGCCGAAAAGGCGACGAAGGCGCTGTTCGACAATGCCGGTATCATGACCGGCCTGTTCCGCAAGCTGGAGACATCAGGAAAGCCGTGGGTGTCGGCGATCAACGGCACCTGCATGGGCGGTGCCTTCGAATTGTCGCTCGCCTGCCACGGCCGTGTCGCCGCCGACAGCGACAAAGTGAAGATGGCGCTTCCCGAGGTGAAGATCGGCATCTTCCCGGGCGCCGGCGGCACCCAGCGCGTGCCGCGGTTGACCGACCAGCAGCAGGCGCTGCAGATGCTGACCTCCGGCCAGACACTGTCGCCGCAGAAAGCCAAGTCGATGGGCCTGATCCATGAGATCGCCGAACCGGCCAGGCTGGTCGAGGCCGCCAAGGCGATGATCAGGAATGGCCTGAAGCCCGTAGCACCTTGGGACGAGAAGGGTTTCAAGCTGCCCGGCGGCCAGATCTATTCGCCCGCCGGCTTCAATCTGTGGCCGCCGGCCATCGCCATCCTGCGTCGTGAGACCTACGGCAACTATCCGGCCGCCGCAGCGATCCTGAAATGCGTCTATGAAGGGCTGCTGGTGCCGTTCGACACCGCCTTGCGCATCGAGCAGCGCTATTTCACCGAGATCATGCAGACCAAGGAAGCGGCGGCGATGATCCGCTCGCTGTTCGTGTCGCTGCAGGAACTGAACAAGGGCGCCCGCCGCCCGGCCGGCGTGCCCGAAACCAAGTTCAAGAAGATTGGCATTCTCGGCGCCGGCTTCATGGGCGCCGGCATCGCCTATGTCACCGCCAAGGCCGGCATCCCGGTGGTGCTGCTCGACCGCGACATGGAGTCGGCTGCCAAGGGCAAGGCGCATTCCGACAGCCTGGTCTCGGATCAGGTGAAGAAGGGCCGCGCCAAGCCGGAGGACAAAGACAAATTGCTGTCGCTGATCACGCCGACGGCCGACTATGCCGACCTTGCCGGCTGCGATCTGGTGGTTGAGGC
>NZ_RZQG01000674.1:0-3317 GCF_003998635.1 Mesorhizobium sp. M7D.F.Ca.US.004.03.1.1 | reverse complement strand
GCCTGGTCAAGCGCTATGGCCGCGTCACCGCCCTCGACAATGCCGACTTTGACCTCTACCCGGGTGAAATCCTCGCCGTCATCGGCGACAATGGCGCCGGCAAGTCGTCGCTCATCAAGGCGATTTCCGGCGCGGCCGTGCCCGATGAAGGCGAGATCCGGCTTGAAGGCAAACCCGTCGCCTTCAAATCACCGATGGAAGCCCGCGAAGCCGGCATCGAGACCGTCTATCAGAATCTGGCGCTGTCGCCGGCGCTGTCGATCGCCGACAACATGTTCCTTGGCCGCGAAATCCGCAAACCGGGTTTTCTGGGCGACTGGCTTCGTATGCTCGACCGTCCGGCGATGGAAAAGCGCGCCCGCGACAAGCTCACCGAGCTTGGCCTGATGACCATCCAGAACATTAGCCAGGCGGTGGAGACGCTCTCTGGCGGTCAGCGCCAGGGCGTGGCTGTGGCGCGCGCCGCCGCCTTCGGCAGCCGTGTGGTGATCATGGACGAGCCGACGGCCGCCCTTGGCGTCAAGGAAAGCCGCCGCGTGCTTGAACTGATCCTCGACGTCAAGAAGCGCGGCCTGCCGATCGTGCTGATCTCGCACAACATGCCGCATGTCTTCGAAGTGGCCGACCGCATTCACATCCATCGGCTCGGCCGTCGCCTCTGCGTCATCGATCCCAAGCAATATACGATGTCCGACGCCGTCGCCTTCATGACCGGAGCAAAGGTCCCGCCGGAGGCGGCGCTGGCTGCCTGATGCATGTCGCCCAAAAGTGCGTAGCGGTTTTGGGACGGCATGCACGGAACAAAAACTTGAAGCGCGTCGCGCGGAATGTCTGAGCGCGCCGCGCTTTAAATTGGCAAATTGCCGCAGGGTAAGCTAGCATGAGCTAATCTAAATCGATTGAATATATAGCGGTATCAGCTAGCATGGGCTGGGAGGAACCATGAAAGCCGGTATGATCATGGCAACCGCACGAGAGGCAGCATGACGAGCGCGATGACATCCGAACCCCTCCCGCCACTGCTCGAAAATCCTGATCCAGAGACGCTCGCAAGGGAAGTCTTGATGGCCCTCAAATACCGGGTCGGCAAGGACACCACCGTCGCGACCCAGTACGACTGGCTGACCGCCTCGATCAAGGTCGTGCGCGACCGCATCGTCGACCACTGGATGCAAGCGACGAAAGAGGCCTACGACCAGCAGGAAAAGCGCGTCTACTATCTGTCGCTGGAGTTCCTCATCGGCCGCCTGATGCGCGATGCCTTCTCCAATCTCGGCCTGATGGACAATATGCGCGAGGCGCTGTCGTCGCTGGGCGTCGATCTCGATCTCATCGCCGCACTCGAGCCGGATGCGGCACTCGGCAATGGCGGCCTCGGCCGGCTTGCCGCCTGCTTCATGGAAAGCATGGCGACCGTCGACATTCCCGCGCATGGCTACGGCATCCGCTATGCCAACGGCATGTTCCGCCAGGAGATTCATGACGGCTGGCAGGTCGAACTGCCCGAGACCTGGCTCGATCACGGCAACCCGTGGGAATTCGAACGCCGGGAGCGCTCGTTCGAGGTCGGGTTCGGCGGTTCGGTGGAATCGATCACCTCCAAGGACGGCCGGCTCGAGCGCCATGTCTGGAAGCCGACCGAGCATGTGCTGGCCGTCGCCTATGACACGCCCGTCGTCGGTTGGCGGGCCAATCGCGTCAACACGCTGCGGCTCTGGTCGGGCATGCCTGTCGATCCGATCCTGCTCGACAAGTTCAATGCCGGCGACCACATCGGCGCGCTTGCCGAAAGCAACAAGGCCGATGCCTTGTCGCGCGTGCTCTATCCCGCCGATTCCCACAAGGCCGGGCAGGAACTGCGGCTCAGGCAGGAGTACTTCTTCTCCACCGCCTCGCTGCAGGACATCGTCCAGCGCCATCTCAGCCAGTATGGCGACCTGAAGTCGCTGCCCGATAAGGCTGCGATCCATCTCAACGACACCCATCCGGCCATCGCGGTGCCCGAGCTGATGCGCCTGTTGATGGATGTGCACGGCATGGATTTCGACCTCGCCTGGAGCATCACCAAGCGCACCTTCGGCTACACCAACCACACGCTGCTGCCCGAGGCGCTGGAAAGCTGGCCGGTGCCGCTGTTCGAGCGGCTTTTGCCGCGCCATATGCAGATCGTCTACGCCATCAACGCCGAGGTGCTTCTGGAGGCGCGTGCCTCCAACCAGTTCTCGGACGAACAGATCGGCCGCATCTCGCTGATCCAGGAAAATGGCGACCGCCGGGTGCGCATGGGCAATCTGGCCTTTGTCGGCTCGCATTCGATCAACGGTGTTTCGGCGCTTCACACCGACCTGATGAAGGAGACGGTGTTCGCCGACCTGCATAAGCTCTATCCCGATCGCATCAACAACAAGACCAACGGCATCACGCCGCGGCGCTGGCTGATCCAGTGCAATCCCGGGCTGACGTCGCTCGCTCGTGAGGCGATCGGCGACCGTTTTCTCGACGACATCGATGCCATCAAGGATCTCGATGTCTTCGCTGGCGATGCCGCCTTTCGCGACAAATTCGCCGCCGTCAAGCGCGCCAACAAGGCGCGGCTGGCCAACCTCGTCGCCGACCGGCTCGGCATCAAGGTCGATCCCTCGGCGCTGTTCGATATCCAGATCAAGCGCATCCACGAATACAAGCGCCAGCTTCTGAACATCCTCGAGGCGATCGCTCTCTACGATCAGATCCGCTCGCATCCCGAGCGCGACTGGATGCCGCGCGTGAAATTCTTCGGCGGCAAGGCGGCGCCCAGCTACCACAATGCCAAGCTGATCATCAAACTCGCCAACGACGTCGCCAAGGTCATCAACCGCGATCCGGCCGTGCGCGGTTTGCTGAAGGTGGTGTTCGTGCCGAACTACAATGTCAGCCTGGCCGAGATCATGATGCCGGCCGCTGACCTGTCCGAGCAGATCTCGACCGCCGGCATGGAAGCGTCGGGCACCGGCAACATGAAGTTCGCTCTGAACGGCGCGTTGACCATCGGCACGCTCGACGGCGCCAATGTCGAGATCAAGGAATGCGTCGGCGACGACAACATCTTCATCTTCGGCCTGACCACGGCCGAGGTCGCCGAGCGGCGCAACAATGGCTACAACCCGCGCGCCGTCATCGAGGGATCGCCTGAGCTGGCGCAAGCGGTTGCCGCCGTTTCGTCAGGCGTCTTCTCGCCTGATGACCCGGAGCGTTACCGCGACCTTATCAACGGTCTCTACAACAGCGACTGGTTCATGGTTGCCGCCGATTTCGATGCCTATGCCGCCGCCCAGCGC
>NZ_RZQG01000673.1:0-3319 GCF_003998635.1 Mesorhizobium sp. M7D.F.Ca.US.004.03.1.1 | reverse complement strand
CAGCTTGTCCTTCCAGATGGCAAGGTCGTCACCGCGCCAGCTTTCGATGTTGAGCGTTACGTCTGCGGCAGAAGCCACCCCGGCCGAGCCGAGAATGCTGGTGCCCAAAAGCAGTGCCGTCAGTAGTTTCGTTGTCATGCTCAGTCTCCCTGTTGACCTTTTTCAGGTTCGGTTTTGATGAGAACGGAGGCAGTGCGCCCCTTGCTCCCCTCGATCGCGGAAAGGGCCGGCCGCAGCTTCTGGCCGGTCTCTTCCAGTATCTTCTGCGCCGCATCGGCGCTGTCGGCGCCGGCGGCAAGCAGAATGGCGGTCTTGACCGCGCCGCCGCTCTTCTCGAGCAGGCGGGCCGCTTCGTCCGTGCCACGCCCGCTGACGGCGGCGACGATGCGCGCCGCGCGGTCGCGCAGCTTGATGTTGTCGGCCATCAGATTGACCATGTAGCCGTCATGGACATGGCCGAGATGGACCGCGGTCAGCGTCGACAGCATGTTGAGCGCGATCTTCTGGGCGGTGCCGGCGCCCATGCGGGTCGAGCCGGCGATCAGCTCCGGCGGCGTTTCGAGCAGAATGGCGGTTTGCGCCTGGCGCAGCAGGGCAGAGTCCCGGTTGTTGGCGATGCCTATGGTGGCGGCACCACGGCGAGCGGCTTCCTCGATGGCCCGCACCGCATAGGGCGTCGTGCCGCTGGCGGAAATGGCGATCAGGCAGTCGCCCTTGCCGATACCGGCCTTGGCGACCGCAGCCGCGGCCTCTTCGGTATCGTCTTCCGGCCCGCCGGCCAGTGTCCGGAAGGCCTCGTCGCCGCCGGCGATCAGGATGGCGATGCGGTCGCGGTGAATGCCGAAGGTGCCGGGCAATTCAAGTGCATCGGCCAGCGCCATCAGGCCGGAGCTGCCGGCCGCCGCGTAGGCAAGCTTGCCGCCGCTCTTCAGCCTGCCGGCGATGATCTCGGCCGCCCTGGCAATGGATGGAATGGCTTGGCGCACGACCGTTGCGGCTTCGATCTGCGCATCGGCCAAATAGGAAAGGATGGCGTCCGGGGCCTGGATATCCAGCCCCTCGGCATTCTGGTGAAGCGCTTCGGTGCGCGTTTCGGCCATCCCGGTTCCTCCAATACCAGAACAATACCAAAAAAATACCACTTGTCCACACGCATTAACGAATTCGCGGCTCTGAAATCGCTGAGCCGGCGAAATACGTAGGTTTTTCAATAAAATACGCCTTAATCTTTTTGAAACGAAAATTAACCCTTGGCTATTGGTATTTTATTGGTATTATCCGCCCGGAGGAGAAATCACGTGAATTTCGTGCTCGGAATCGATGGCGGCGGCACCAGCTGCAGGGCCGCCCTGGCAACAGCGGATGGTGCAGTCATTGGCCGCGCCAAGAGCGGCGCCGCCAACATCCGCACCGATCTGACCGGCGCCCGCTCGAACATCGTCGATGCCGCCAGGCAGGCGTTCATCGCCGCCGGGCAGGATCCGGAACTGATCCCGCAGACACCGGCCATTCTCGGCCTTGCCGGCGCCAATGTCGGCACCTACCGGCAGCAGCTCGAAGCGATCCTGCCGTTCAGCACCAGCCGCGTCGAGACCGACGCCGAAATCGCCCTGGAAGGCGCTGTCGGCTCGGGCGACGGCGCCATGGCGATCCTCGGCACCGGCACCGCCTACATGGCGCGCAAGAACGGCAAGTCGCGCGCCATCGGCGGCTGGGGCTTCCAGGTCGGAGACCAGGGCAGCGGCGCCCGCATCGGCCGCGACCTGCTCGAACAGACACTGCTTGCCTATGACGGCGTCCGCGCGGGTTCGCCGCTGACGCAGAGCATGCTGGCCGTTTTCCGCAACAATCCGGAGGACGTGGTCGAATTCACCACCAATGCCAAGCCAGGCGATTTCGGCGGCTTCGCGCCCAAGGTGTTCGAGCATGCCGAGAAGGGCGACAGCGTCGCCAACTGGATCCTCGACAGGGTGGTCGCCGATGTCGAGGCCTCGCTCGGGGCGCTCGACCTTGCGGACGACGCGCCGCTTTGCCTGCTCGGCGGGCTGGCGCCGCTCTACGCGCCGCGCCTCTCGGCGCGCTACCGGGCGCTGCTGAAGCCGCCGCTCGACGACGCATTGGGCGGCGCCGTGCAGATGGCGGTCCGCCTTTTCGCGACCACGGAGGCGGCTCGATGAGCGAGGCCGCCGACCAGATCTTCGCCACGCTGAAACATCAGGCGCAAAGCGGCGCGCCGCTCTATCTGCAGCTTCGCAAGAGCATCGAGGACGCGGTCAATCGCGGCCTGATTGGGCCGGGCGACGCGCTGCCCTCCGAGCGCGACATTGCCACCAAGGCCGACATTTCGCGGGTCACCGTGCGCAAGGCGGTGCAGGACCTGGTCAAGGGCGGCATCCTGGTCCAGCGCCACGGCTCAGGCACGTTCGTGGCGCCGCGCATGGAGCGCGTCGAACAGTCGCTGTCGCGGCTGACCTCGTTTACCGAGGACATGGCTCGGCGCGGCATGGCTGTGCGTTCGGCCTGGCTCGACCGCGGCCTTTACGCGCCTTCGCCTGACGAGATGATGGTGCTCGGCCTGTCGTCGAGCGAACTGGTGGCACGCGTGGCGCGCCTGCGCATTGCCAACGACACGCCGCTGGCGATCGAACGCGCCTCGCTGTCGGCCAGCGTGCTGCCCGATCCGGCCGACATAGGCTCCTCGCTCTATGCGGCGCTGGAACTGACCGGCAACCGGCCGGTGCGGGCGGTGCAGCGCATCTCCGCCGCCAATCTCGGCGACAGCGACGCGCGCCTGCTTGAGGTGCCGCCAGGCATCGCCGGCCTGCACATCGAACGCATTTCCTATCTGGCGAGCGGCAAGGTCATCGAATTCACCCGCTCTATCTACAGAGGCGACGCCTATGATTTCGTCGCCGAACTGCGGCTGACCGGGCCGAGCGAAGAGGGCCGACCATGACGACACAAGCAACCCATATGCGGCGCGAGATCGAGGAGATCCCGCAAGCCGTCGCTCGCCTGCTCGACGGTTCCGGCGCGGTGCTGACCGAGGCCGGGCGCGGCATCCGCGCACGCGACCCGCAGTTTGTCGTCACCGTGGCGCGCGGCTCGTCCGACCATGCCGCCACCTTCATGAAATATGCCGTCGAGCTGACTGCGGGACTGGCCGTGGCATCGGTCGGACCATCCATCGCCTCGATCTATGGCCGCAAGCTCAGGCTCGCCGGCTCGGCCTGCCTGGCGATCTCGCAGTCGGGCAAGAGTCCCGACATCGTAGCTATGGCCGAAACCGCTCGGGCCGGGGGCGCGCTGACCGTCGCCA
>NZ_RZQG01000672.1:0-3332 GCF_003998635.1 Mesorhizobium sp. M7D.F.Ca.US.004.03.1.1 | reverse complement strand
GTCCAGCCGTTCCGCTCCTGCCTGCGGCGCACGGCGCGGCGGTGCATCCACGCGCGGAACGAGAGCCACCAATGAGTAATTGCCCCGAGCGCCAGGATGCCCTCGTCGCCTTCGTCCTCGTCATTGTCGAACAAAAGGTCGTCCTCGCGCGGATCGACGGCAGGCTCGTCCTCCATGACGGCGAAGCCGTTCTTGCGTCCGATCAGCGCCGAGCCAAGGGCGAACAGCCACAGCGCGGGTGCGGCCAGCAGGATGGCGATGATGCTGGCGATCAGCCCGGTCGGATAGCCGCCGATGACGACGCTGGGGATCTTCAGCACCATGTCGCCGAACACGCCGCCGAGGCCGGTGGGCAGCGGCCAGGTCTTGGGCGGCACAACGCAGCCGGCCATTGCAGCGGCCAGCAGCGCAAAGCCGAACCAGGACAGCCCGCGTTTGGGCAGCCTGTCGACGCCGCGTGCGGAAAACAGCAGGAAGCCCCAGATGACGGCCGGAACCAGGGCCGCGACGGCGGCGAGGCCGAAGAACTGCATGGCCAGGTCGGAGAACACCGCACCGGCATAGCCCATGGCGTTGGTGACGGTGTTGTTTGTCGCGTGGGAGAAGCTCGGATCGGCTACGTTCCAGGTGGCAAGGCTGGCCACGCCAAAGGCGACAGCCAAGAACAGCCCGGCACCGACCAGCCGCCCGACCTGACGCCGCGCGAACGCCTGGATGCCGTGCCCCGTATCGGCCAGCGCAAGCGGTGCTGAAGCCCCTGAACGCATGCTCTTCCCCGTCTGTCATGGACTCGCCGGGTGCGTGGCGCACTTCGGCAGATTCGGGTGTCAGACTATCGGCGGGAAGGTTAAGGGCGCATTAACTATAAGAGGTTGAGATGATCAAACCTCGTTACCGCCGGTTGAGCAGCTTGCTGCTCGAGGGATAGCCGAGAGCGGGCCGCAGGGGTCACCGATTTGGGTAGAGGCATGCAATCCGTCCTCCTTCGCGTGGCAGCACTGGCCTGGGCGGGGCTCAGTCTCCTGCTCGCCCTGCACTGGTTTGTCGAACTCGGCATGGTGGGTTTCCCGGATGGTCACGTGACGCCCTTTGCCAGAGCGACCGGCCCGCTCCTGCACGTCCTCGCCACGGCCTGCCTGGCACAAGGCCTGTATTTTCTGTGCATGGGTCTCTTCGGCAAGGGATTTGGAGCGCATGGCCTCGGCCTGCAGGTTCTGATCGCCGCGGTCCTGACGGTGGCGCCCGTGCTGATTGTCAGGAATTGCCCCCAGTCCCGGACATGCAGCAGCGCCTATGAGGCACTGACGAACACCATGATGGACGACGGCGCCGGTGGATAGCGCTGCCGCTTGCCGAAACACAATGGCGGACCCGCGAGCCCGCCATTGGTCGTTTGGCAACAAAAGATCGGGCCTCGGTCCGATCGCGGCAAAATCAGTTGGCGCCGCCAAGCGCCTGCAGGTTCGCGCAGAACTCCGCATGCGGCTTGCTCATCGCCGCGTCCTGGCATTCCTTCATCATCGCGTCCTGCTTGTCCTTCGCCATCGAATCCCAGGCAGCCTTGAAGTCGGCCTTGGGCTTCATGGTTTTCATGCCGGCGTCGGTGAAGAACGGTGCCATGTTGTCCGGTTCATCGAGAGCGCCGGCAAATGCCGTGCCGCTGACCATGGCAAGAGCGAGCGCTCCGAGGCAGATGTTCTTGAGGTTCATGAGATGGTTTCCTTCCCTGTTGTTTGGCACGAGCGTCAGAACGACGATCGTCCCCACAGTTCGGAACCAGAGCGGTCGATGTTTCCTCAAAAATCTTGATCACACGAACGTGATTGCGCGTATCCCGGCATTGGCAGGGCGATTGTACCAAAAAAAGAGGCCCGGACGTGATCCGGGCCTCAATGCGTGAACTCCTTTCGGGAGCGTCACGACGGGATTTTTAAAGCAATTCCAGGAAAAGTGTGTAGCGGTTTTCCGTCCGGAATTGCGTCGGAAGACAGGGGGCCGGCGGGAGGAGGGTTCCGCCGGCCCCGTGGCTAAGTTGGCCTTACGGCACCACTTCGCCATGCTGGGAGATGTCGAGGCCTTCGACCTCTTCCTGAGTCGTCGGACGCAGGCCGACCAGCGCCTTGACGATGTAGAGGATCACGAAGGTGGCAATCGCCGTCCACACGATGGTGACGGCAACGCCGTAGATCTGCTTGCCGAGCGAAGCGCCCGCACCGAGGCTGTTGATCGCCGGGTCGGCGAGCACGCCGGTGAGCAGAGCGCCGATCACACCGCCGACGCCGTGCACGCCGAACGCATCGAGCGAGTCGTCATAGCCGAACATGTGCTTGACCTTGACCGCCGAGAGGTAGCAGAGCACGCCGGCAACGATGCCGACGATAAAGGCGCCGGTCGGGTTGACGAAGCCGGAAGCAGGCGTCACCGCGACGAGGCCGGCAACGGCACCCGAGATGATGCCGAGCACCGAAGGCTTCTTTGCGACAATCCATTCAGCGAACATCCAGGCCAGAGCCGCGGCGGCGGTGGCAACCTGGGTGTTGAGCATGGCAGCGCCGGCAAGGCCGTCGGCTGCGAGTTCCGAACCGGCGTTGAAGCCGAACCAGCCGACCCACAGCAGCGAAGCACCGATCACCGAATAGACCAGGTTGTGCGGCGCCATGTTGGTGGTGCCATAGCCTTCGCGCTTGCCGAGAACCAGCGCGCAGACGAGACCGGCGACACCGGCGTTGATGTGGACGACCGTGCCGCCGGCAAAGTCGAGCACGCCAGCCGTGCCGAGGAAGCCGCCACCCCAGACCCAATGCGCGATCGGCACGTAGACGACGAGCAGCCACAGCGCCATGAAGATCAGCAGCGCAGAGAATTTGAAGCGTTCGGCGAAGGCGCCGGCAATCAGCGCTGGGGTAATGATGGCGAAGGTCATCTGGAACATCGAGAAGACGAATTCAGGAATGTTCGCGACGCCCGGCAGCCACAGCGAGGCAGTGGTGATGCCGTGATGGAAGAATTTCGAGGTGCCGCCGATATAGCTGTTCACGCCGCCGCCGTCGGAGAAGGCCAGCGAATAGCCGAACATGAACCACAGCACCGTCACCAGGCAGGTGATGGCAAAGCTCTGCATGATGGTGGCGAGCACGTTCTTCTTGCGCACCATGCCGCCGTAGAACAGCGCCAGGCCCGGAATGGTCATCATCAGCACGAGCGCCGTCGAGGTCAGCATCCAGGCGGTGTTGCCGGTGTCGAGCACCGGGGTCGGGGCAGCAGCCGGCGCGGCCGCGGCTGCGGCAGGAGCCGCTTCCTGCGCGAAGGCGGCGACCGTGCCCAATGCCGCG
>NZ_RZQG01000671.1:0-3342 GCF_003998635.1 Mesorhizobium sp. M7D.F.Ca.US.004.03.1.1 | reverse complement strand
GGAATGAAACGCGCCGGCAACGTGATCTTGCCGGTCCATGAATCCGACAGCGACGCCCAGATGCCGTCATTGATGTAGAGCCGCTTGCCCTTGCGCAGCAGCACCCGCACGATCAGCGACAGGCAGCGCGCCACGATCACCCGGCCGGGCTCGGCCACCAGCGGCATCTGGTCGAACTGATATTCTTTCAGATCGCCCGACAGCCGCGACATGATCTGGCCGAGCGACGGCATCTCGATCTGCTTGCGATTGGGGTCGTGGCCGTATTCGGCGGGGAAACCGCCGCCGACATCGAGCCCGGCAATATCGAAGGTCAGCCGGTTGCGCACCCAGTCGGCGGAGGCCAGCGCCCGCTCATAGGTGTCGGGATCCTCGATCTGGCTGCCGACATGGAAACACAGGCCAACCTTGTAGCCGGTGCGGTTCAGCCGCTCGGCCAGTTCGACGGCATAGGCCGGCCCTGCGCCGAACTTCTTCGACAGTTCGTAGGCGGCCGATCCTTTCGTCTGGATGCGCACGAACACGCTGATCGAGCCCGGATCGATGTCGAGAGCCCGCACCACCCGTGTCAGCTTGGTGATCTCGTCCTCATGGTCGAGCGAAATGACGCGGATGGCGTATTTCTCCAGCGCCAGCTTGATGTCCGACTGCGCCTTGACCGGGTGCATGTAGAGCATCTCGGCATCGGTAGAGACCGCGCGTACGGCGGCGAACTCGCCCGGCGAAGCGACGTCGAAAGCGTTGACGCCGGCCTCGACCAGGGTCTTCAGCACGATCTGCTCGCCATTGGTCTTGACCGCATAAGCGGTCTTGCCGGGGAACATGCCCATGAACTGCCTGGCATCCGCCATCAGCACCTGCGGGCGGAAGCAATAGACCGGATCGTCCGGGCGAAGCGCCAGTGCCGCCTCGCGGGCATTCTCGAATCGCTGCATGGACGAATCCTTGACCTGAGCTGCGCACAATTAATCCATGCTAGCGGCTAATGAAAACAATTCTGTGTCTCGTGGCGCTGACGCAGCGGCGCTAGGTCTTTGCCAGCAACGTTTGCCAGCGATCAGGTTTCGGGTGGCCCTTGTCGCCGAACCCGATATGGCTTCTGCCTGACTGACTGGCATTCAGGCCGTCTGGGAGGGCGACTCACATGGCAATAGCCGCGACATCAGCACCACGCGGGCCGATGGTGCTCAAGGACTGGGGACAGCTCCTGCTACTCGGTGCGATCTGGGGCGGCTCGTTCTTCTTTGCCCGCATCGCGGTGGCGGAACTTCACCCGCTGGTGCTGGTGCTGTTTCGCGTCGCCATCGCGGCGATTGCACTGCAGATCTATCTCGGCCTGCGTGGCCCGTCCTTCCGCCTCGCTCTTCCGCATGCCGGCCTTTTCTTCCTGCTGGCGCTCACCAACAACGTCGTGCCCTTCTCGCTGATCTTCGCCGGCCAGACAGAGCTTGGCGCAGGCGTCGCCTCGGTGCTCAACGCAACGACGCCGTTCTGGACGCTGATTCTCGCCAACGCGCTGACATCGGACGAAAAACTCTCCTGGAACAAGCTGGCCGGCATTGCGCTCGGCATCGCCGGCACGGCTGTCATGATCGGCCCCGGCCTGCTCGCCGGGCTCGGCGGCCCGGTCTGGGCCAAATTCGCGCTGATCGGCGCCTCGCTGTCCTACGGCATTGCGCTGATGGTCGCCCGCCGTTTCAAGGGTGTGCCCTCGCCGGTCATCGCCACCGGACAGTTGACGGCGTCGACCATCATCATGATCCTGATCGTGCTCTTCACCTACGGTCCATCGGGCCTGTTCTCGGCCTCGCCGCCGGTCTGGGCGGCGGTGCTGGCGCTGGCGCTTCTGTCCACCGCCTTCGCCTACATCCTCTATTTCAACCTCGTCGCCTCGGCCGGCGCCACCAACGCCTCGCTGGTCACGCTCATCGTGCCGGCCAGCGCCATGCTGCTCGGTTTTTTCTTCCTTGGCGAACGTCTAGAGTTGTTCGAAATCGGCGGCGTGTTGCTGATCGCGCTCGGTCTCATCACGATCGACGGACGGCTGCTTGGTCGACGTTAGAGCGCCGCGCGTCCACTGGACGCGCAAAGGACGCTCTAACCACTTAATTGCCCCCGCATCGCGAAAGTCGAATTCGACTTTCGCAGCGGTAGCGCTGCCATGACATGGTAACGACACACCGCCGCCATAATTTATTCACAGGTCTGAAGCTGGATTTTGCCTAGGAGTTTCAAAGCCTAACGGCAAAAGTGGGGTCGCAAATCTAGCAATTACGTCGCAATGCAGCACATTTTCCGCTTGCCTGTGGCACAAATGAACCTAGACTCTCAGGCATAGCTCTTTAAGAGGAGGCTATGTCATGGGACTTACGAGGCCTATCAACGCATTGATGATCTGTGCTGCGTTCGCCTTCATCGGAGCCCTTATTATGGGCTTTCTTCCCTGACCCGCCAAGACGGGGAAGAACCAGCACCACATAGTCCAAACCATTGAAAAGGCCGGGTTTTTACCCGGCCTTTTTGTATCTTGGGCGCTTCTTCGAGGCTCTCATGGTTCGAGCATGATCTTTTCCGAAAACCGGATTCCACTTTTCGGAATCATGCTCTAAGCCGCGGCCGAACCCGCCGCCTCCGCATCATGCGAGCGAATGCCTATCATGTGGCAAATGGCGAAGACCAGATCGGCCCGGTTCATGGTGTAGAAGTGGAAATCGCCGACACCGCGCTCGACCAGATCCATGACCTGTTCGGCCGCCACCGCCGAGGCCACCAGCGCATGCGTCTGCGGGTCCCGGTCAAGGCCCTCGAACCGCTCCGCCAGCCAGCCAGGCACATGCGCGCCCGCCCTCGCGGAAAAGTTCGCGACCTGCCTGAAACTGTGAACCGGCTGGATACCCGGCACGATGGGGATGTAGATGCCGGCGCGGCGGACGCGCTCGACATAGCGCTCGTAGAGATCATTGTCGAAGAAGAACTGGGTGATGGCGCGCGTCGCACCATTGTCGACCTTGCGTTTCAGCATCTCGATGTCGGTGGCGAAATCGGGGCTTTGCGGATGCTTTTCCGGATAAGCCGCGACGGAGATGTCGAAATCCGCGATTGCCTTAAGCCCGGCGACCAGTTCCGCGCCATTCTCGTAGCCACCGGGATGCGGTCGATAGGGTTCGCCGACGCCGGAAGCCGGGTCGCCGCGCAGCGCCACGAACCGGTTGATGCCGATCGACTTGTAATCCTGGATGACCGCATCGACCTCGTCGCGCGTTGCACCGACACAGGTCAGATGCGCCGCGGCGGGAATAGCGGTTTCCGTCAGGATGCGCTTTACAGTACGGGCGGTGCGCT
>NZ_RZQG01000670.1:0-3350 GCF_003998635.1 Mesorhizobium sp. M7D.F.Ca.US.004.03.1.1 | reverse complement strand
CACCGCCGCCAATGAAGATCGCGTCAGGCGTGTCCAGCTTGGCCAGCCCCTTGGGGGCGCTGCCCTCCACCACGACAAGGCCGGGAACGCCGCAGGCGGCGGCGTTGCGGCCAATGCGGGCGGCGCGGATCGGATCGGCCTCGATGGCAATAGTGCGCATGGAAGGGTGGGCCAGCATCCATTCGATGCCGATGGAACCGGAGCCGGCGCCGATGTCCCACAGCAATTCGCCACGCCTCGGCGCCAGTGCCGACAGGGTGATCGCGCGGATTTCGCGCTTGGTGATCTGGCCGTCATGATCGAACAGATGATCGGCAAGGCCAACCGTGAGCGGCAGGACGCGCGCATCCGGGCCGGACTCAACTTCGACCGCCAACACGTTGAGTGGATTGATGTTTTCGAGATCGAAGGCGTCGGCGCGGGCCGTGCGCCGGCTCTCGTTTGACCCGCCCAGCGCCTCCAGGATCGTCAGCCGCGAGGCGCCGAAGTCGAGTTCGGTGAGCAGGCGGGCGATCGCCGCAGGGGCTTCGGCGTCAGACGTCAGCGCCAGGATACGGGCGTTTGGCTGCAGTAGCGGCCGGATCAGGTCGAGCGGCCGGCCATGCAGCGAAACGGTTTCGGTGTCCTGCAGTGCCCAGCCGAGCCGGGCGGCCGCCAGCGAAACGGCTGACGGCGCGGGGATGACATGCATCTCCTGTGGCTTGACCTTGCGGGCGAGGGTGGCGCCGACGCCGTGGAAGAACGGATCGCCGGAAGCGAGCACGCAGACGCGCCTGCCGGCAAGCGCCAGCACGTCGCGCATCTCGGCATCGAAAGGTATCGGCCATGGGCGCGGCTCGCCCTTGGCGAAGGAAGCGACAAGGGCGAGGTGCCGCTTGCCGCCGAAGATGACTTCCGCTTGGGCAATCAGCTGCTTGGCCTCGTCGCCGAGACCCGCTAAACCGTCCTCGCCGATGCCGACGACCGTAAGCCATTTTAGGTTGAGCTTGGCGCCGCGCGGATCCTTAGCAGGCATGATGACCCACCGTATTCTGATCCTCGGCGGCACCACCGAAGCGCGGCAACTGGCCGGAAAACTGGCGGCGCGTGCCGATTGCTCGGTCATGCTTTCGTTGGCTGGCCGCACCGAAAGTCCGGTCGCGCAAGGCGTGCCGGTGCGAACCGGAGGCTTTGGCGGTGCCGATGGGTTGGCCGTCTATCTCAGGGAGACGGGCACCGATCTGCTGATCGACGCCACGCATCCCTATGCGGCGCGAATCTCCGCCAATGCCGCGCAAGGCGCGCGCGTCGCCGGTGTACCGATCCTTGCCCTGCGACGCCCCGGCTGGGAGCCTGTCGAAGGCGACCGCTGGACGCAGGTCGATACGTTTGGCTATGCCGCGCAGGCGCTTGGACCGGCGCCGCGCCATGTCTTCCTGGCATTGGGCCGGCAAGAGGTCGCTGCCTTCGAGGCAGCACCGCAGCATCATTATCTCATCCGCAGCGTCGATCCCGTCGAGCCGAAGCTGGCCGTGCCCGATGCTGAATATCTGTTGGCCCGTGGCCCGTTTCGCGAGGCGGAGGAACGCGCGCTGCTCGAAAAGCATCGCATCGATGTCGTCGTATCCAAGAACAGCGGAGGCGAGGCAACCTACGGCAAGATTGCCGCGGCGCGGGCGCTTGGCATCGAGGTGGTGATGGTGCGCAGGCCGGCGCTGCCGGATGTTAACTCGGCTGAAACCGTCGAAGCGCTGGCCGCCATTGTTGATCAACTTGGGGTCGATCATTTTGTCCGCCCCGTCGACGAACGCGGCGTGTAGACCAGCGCCGGCTTTTTGCCGCGCTTGATTATGCGGGTCTCCGGCGAGCCGATGATGATGCAGGTCGCCATGTCGGCCTTTTCAGCCTCGACATCGGCCAGCAGATAGACCTCTATCCGCTCGTCGGGACGGCCGGCGGCGCGGCCGAAAATCACCGGCGTGGTGCCTGGCAGGATTGCGGCCAGGCACTCGAAGGCTCGGCCAAGCTGCCAGGGGCGCGCCTTGCTGATCGGATTGTAGAGCGCGATGACGAAGCCGGCGCCGGCCGCCGCCAGCAGGCGCAGCTCGATCAGTTCCCAAGGCTTCAGATTGTCGGACAGCGAGATGGCGCAGAAATCATGGCCGAGCGGCGCGCCGATGCGAGCGGCAACCGCAAGCATGGCGGTGATGCCGGGCACGACGGCGACATCGACGGCACGCCATTCGGCCGGGCCGGCTTCGATCGCCTCGCAGACGGCGGCCGCCATGGCGAAGACACCGGGATCGCCGCCGGAGACGACAGCGACGTCATGGCCCTCGGCAGCCTTGGTCAAGGCGTCCTTGGAGCGGGCGAGTTCCTCGCGGTTGTCGGAAGCGACGCGGGTCTGGTCCGGGCGCAGCTCCAGCCGGTCGAGATACGGTTTGTAGCCGTAAAAGAATTTGGCTTCGGTGACGGCGCGGCTGGCTTCCGGGGTGACCTGATCGGCGTTGCCGGGGCCGAGGCCGATCACAGTGAGACGGCCGCTCATGCTTGCGCTCCCAAAGCCCCGGGGCGGCCGGACCAGCCGGCGACCAGCACGATGGCGAAATAGGGCGCCTTGTCGTCCTTTTTGTCGGCAAGCTTCATCGAGACGCTGCCGGCCATGGTGCCGCGTTCAACATACACGGCGCGTGTCAGCTTGCCGGTGGCTTCCAGCGCCCGCCGGATCTTGGGTAGGTTGCGGCCGACCTTCATGATGACGGCGGCATCGGTATCCGCCAACCGGCGCATCAGCTCGAACTCGCTCATCGTGCCGGGCAGCACGGTCAACACGTCGTCGCCCTGGACGATAGGGACACCAGTCTGCGACCAGCAGCCGGACATGGCAGTTACGCCGGGAATGACCTCTGTCGGGAAGCGATGGGCGAGCCGCACATGCAGATGCATGTAAGATCCGTAGAAAAGCGGGTCGCCCTCGGAGAGTACGGCAACCATTTTGCCAGCCTGGAGATGTTCGGCGACCTTTTCGGTCGACTCCTCATAGAAAGCCGTGATCTGCGAGCGGTAGTCGTCGTGATCCTTGTCGATTTCGGTGGTGACGGGATAGAGCAGCGGCAGCTCCAGCATATCCGGCCGGAAGCGTGTTTCGACGATGGCGCGCGCGTTGCTGTTGTTGCCGCGCTTGGCGAAATAGGCCACGACATCGGCTTCCGACAAGGCTCGCGCGGCCTTCAGCGTCAGCAGTTCGGGGTCGCCGGGACCGGTGCCGACGCCAACGAGACGACCTTTGAGAAGGGCATTCACAGGCCCGGCCTCGCCAATGAATTGAGCGCGGCGGCGGTCACGGCGACCCCGAACTGCTGACGCTGAAG
>NZ_RZQG01000066.1:0-13717 GCF_003998635.1 Mesorhizobium sp. M7D.F.Ca.US.004.03.1.1 | reverse complement strand
GGTTTTAGACTGCCCCCTAGCGCGTCTCCTTATTGACGCGACGTAGTCCCGAAATGAGCCGCATGGCAATTGCCATGCGGCTTCTATCCTGTTTGAGAGATGCTCTGTGGATGACGCCGTTTCCCTCCGTTTCGAAGTGCGTTCGGGGCACTATTGCGGTCTGACCGGCAAGACGGATCTTCAAAAGTGTTTAATCGGCAGCGGCTTCGATGCCGATTTGGTCTTTGTCGAGCAGGGACTGGCACCGCATCACCTTCGTGTAACTCTTCTTGGCAAGTCGATCGAACTGGAGGCGCTTGCACCCGGACTCAGTATCGAGGGCAACCGGAATATCGCCGCAGGCCAGTCCGTTGTTGTGCCCCTTCCTGTCGTCCTGCTCGTAGGCGAGATGTCCATTGCTTTGTCCGTGCAGGATGCAGAGCCGCCTGGTTCGACCGGCATACCGCGCCTACCGATCGGTGTGCTCGCCATGGTCATAATCAGCTCACTCGGGATCGGCGCGCTTTCAGGCACGATCTCCTATCTTGGCAATGCAAGTGGATCGAGCCCCAATTCACTTCGGGCTGAAGTCGCGTCCAGAACGATCAGTCACCGCGCTGACAATGAACTTACGGAGGCAGCGGCCCAAGAGCTGCAGGAGGAAGTCGATCGAGCGGGTCTTCTCGACGTCAAGATTGGGTCGGCAAAGGGTGTTGTGACCGCCGAAGGCACCGTCACGTCTGAATCGGTCATCAGTTGGCAGAAGCTTCAGCAATCGTTCGATCGTCGCACCAAGGGTACTCTAACACTGGTGAACGGAGTGCTCATCAAAGAGGAGAAGGCGCCATCCGCAATCGCGGTCGAAGCTGTGTGGCATGGGGTCCAACCATATATTGTCATCGACAGCGAGAAGTATTTTGTCGGCGCCATTTTGGCTGATGGATGGGTGGTCGAACGTATTGAGGACAGCCGTGTGCTGCTGAGCAGGAATGGCCGCATTGCTGCTCTCCAATATTGAAAGCTCGCAGGCCCCATCAAGCAGCACTCTATGGCCAGCCAAACATCCTGTCGCGCTCGGTGCTGACAAGCTGGCTGCGTTGGAAACATTTGCTGCCCAGCCATTTCGCGCCTGCTTGTGGCTCTCATGCAGGGTCACGCGCTGGCCAAGGCTGAGGCGCCTTCGGAGTTCGAAAGCCACGTTTCATGGCGTAACAGCAGAGTAAGTCTCAACCGATTGCAAAGGTGTCTCGATGGCCAACGTCCTGCGTGACTTCATCAAGCGTGCGCCGGCCAGCCCGGATTTAATGGTTGCGTTGATGCTGCTTCTGGCTGTCGCGATGATGGTCATGCCTATCCCGGTCGTGGTGGTCGACGCCCTGATAGGATTCAATATGGGGTTGGCCATACTGCTGATGATGGTTGCCCTGTATGTCAGTACTCCACTTGATTTTTCCTCTTTGCCCGGCGTTATTTTGATTTCCACTGTATTCCGTCTCGCGCTCACGGTCGCAACGACGCGACTGATCCTGGCCGAGGGGGAGGCCGGCAGCATTATTCATACTTTTGGCGATTTCGTCATTTCAGGCAATATCGTGGTGGGTTTCGTCATATTTCTGGTCGTCACCATGGTGCAATTCATGGTCCTCGCGAAGGGTGCCGAACGGGTGGCAGAAGTGGCGGCGCGTTTCACGCTGGATGCTCTGCCGGGCAAGCAAATGGCGGTCGACGCAGAGCTACGCAACGGCCACATCGATGCCAACGAATCCCGCCGGCGGCGCGCCGAATTGGAGAAGGAAAGCCAACTCTATGGCGCGATGGACGGCGCGATGAAATTTGTGAAGGGCGATTCCATCGCCGGGCTGGTGGTTATCTGCATCAACATGCTGGGTGGAATTTCGATCGGCCTGCTCTCCAAGGGCATGTCCTTCGGCGAGGTACTGCATCACTACACTCTGCTGACGATAGGCGATGCATTGATATCGCAGATTCCGGCCCTTCTGCTCTCCATTACTGCGGCGACCATCGTCACCCGTGTGACTGGGACGGCGAGGATCAACCTCGGTACAGAAATGGTCAGTCAGCTCACGGCCAGCACTCGAGCCTTGCGACTGGCGGCCGGCGTCCTGGTTGTAATGGGGTTCGTTCCTGGGTTTCCCCTCCCCGTCTTTCTGATGCTGGCCGCAGTGTTCGCTGCGGTAAGCATTGTCAAGGCTGATGTGCTGGGCGCCGGCACTGCCGATGCGAAAGGTGGAACTGCAGCGGAGCCTAAGCAAGCCGCGCCTGCGAAGGAATTCCCGATCGCATTTTTTCTAGCGCCAGATCTTATGCAGGCGGTCGATCAAGCCGAATTGCAAAAACATATTGGGCGCGTTTCGCTCCTGGTCACAGCCGATCTGGGCATTATCGTTCCTCGCATCCCTGTCTTGGTTGACGAGCAGCTGCCTGAATCGCAATTCCGAATTGATGTCGAGGGCGTGCCAGTCGAACAGGACGCCTTAGATCCAAACCAGATGGCGCTCCGAGCCGATGTAGCGCACGTCGACTCGAGCGGTGTCCCCCTTAGACGTGAGCCGAAAACGGACAGACTCCCGGTTGAACATACCCCTGCAAAGGCCCTTACGGGCGCCGGCACGGAGCATAGGGCTCCCGGCGAACTCCTCGCCTTGCGCGTCCATGCAGCGTTGACCCGCTACGCACCGCGATTGGTGGGCATCCAAGAGACCCGACATTTCCTGGGCCGAATGGAGCAGGAATATTCTGAGCTTGTGAAAGAGGTGCTACGCACGACGCCGATTCCTCGGATTGCCGATGTTCTGCGCCGCCTCCTGGAGGAAGGTATCCCAATCCGCCACACCCGTCTCGTGTTGGAGGCATTGGCCGAATGGAGCGAGCGTGAGCAGAACGTTGCCCTGCTGACGGAATATGTCCGTTCTGGTTTGAAGCGACAGATCTGCCACCGCCATGCCAACACGGAGGGCATCGTGTCCGCCCTGGTCGTCGAGCGCGAGAGCGAGGATGTGATGCGTGGCGCGGTTCGAGATTCGGATGCAGGCCCCTATCTCGCACTGGAGGATCGGCAAAGCGAAGCGATGCTATCACAGATACGTCAGGTCCTTTCGAACGCAGAACCGGGTCAAACCCGCCCTATTCTGTTGACGTCGATGGATGTCCGACGTTTCGTCCGCGGCTTTCTGACGCGAAACGGGGTTGATCTCGCCGTGCTGTCTTATCAAGACCTCGCCTCCGACTTTACAATTCGCCCCGCAGGATCCGTCACACTCCCGCACGGATCGAACAGCGGATTGTTAGAGTAGTCCCACCTTTCCTAACTGAACGCCACGCGCCTCCCCGATAACTGAGAGATAACATGAATAGTAATACAGTTTCTCCATCGCCTATGTTTCTGCGCCGGAACTCACTTCTTTTTGCCGTACTCGCCATTCTGCCTTTGGGCGGTTGCGCCAGCTGGCAAAAGCCGGCTCTTTCCGTGCAGGAGACATCTTCCCCCGAGTTGCTCAGCGCCGATCAAATCGATCCGGCTATGCGCGAACGCATTTTGCGCGAAGTTGGTCAGGATGTTCAAGAGCGGGCTTTGCGGGATGAGGTGAAGCAGCACCCGGACAATGTTGATGCGGCGATACGACTTACAAATGCCTTGGTGGGCCAGAAGCGCCCGCACGAAGCGGTTGAGGTGCTCGACAGCGTCTTGGTTGCAGCCCCAGGAAACGTACGTGCATTGAATGCGAAGGGCGTGATTTTGGACATTGAGGGGCGGCATGACGCGGCACAGGCCCTGTATCGGCGAGCTCTCGAAAACGAGCCAGGCAATCAGATGGTGCAGCATAACTTCAATCTGTCGCTTGCCTTTAACGGCAAGTCCGAACAACCAAGGTTAGCACGATCGCAATAGGTGGGCACAGTGCATGCGCAGCCTGTTCCCCGGCTCGAACACGCGCTCGGCTCCCATCATAGATGGCCCCCTGAAGAGAGCCATATCTATGCAAAACAGTTGCTCCAGATCTGGCCGGCAGAGATCGGCAGGAGAGCCGGATGACATCACGCGGCCACCCGCAAGGCCACCCGCCTCGCTTCGTTGCCAGAGCGCCCTCTCCCTCGCCGGTCACCGTCTCGCAATGCGGCGACCTGGCTTAAGGCGGTCGACCGAGCGCCCGATGCAGTAGCCATGAATACGTAACGCAGCGATGGACCCGCCGGATCGTGTCGCGCTTGTGCTGGCCGTCCCTGCCATTACAGCACGGTGATTGTAGCTGGATCATATTCTAGAGGCATCGATGGTGTGGATGCCTTCGATCCAAACAATCGATTTGTTGAATTCGTCCGCCTGAGGAAATTAGCTGCGGCGATCCGACTTCCGACGCCTGCAGGCGCAAAACCAACAGCGTGAGCGCTGCGGGTCCGGAGGCAGGCTGCAAAGTGCAATCACCAGCGCTGATAAGCGGCAAGTGAAGAATGTATCGCTCGGGCAACTCCTGTGTTGTGCACGGTTGCCCCGCGAGGTGAACTGTAGCAGCTTGGCAGCTCAGCGTTCACGAAAGGAGAAAAGATTTGGGGCCAAGCAAAGACCGGCTTTTTTGATTGTCTTGCTGTATCGCTATGGTGGGGCGGGCGCGACCGCTCCCATAATTCAATACGCTGCCTTTAGCGATGGACGATGACGGGATGCGTCGCCGAGACTTCAATGGTGGAGGAGCAGCGCACCCGTCGATCCATTTGCTTTCAGCGGCAACCGCCACTATGAAGCGACACTTCGCCCAACTGTGTTTCAAGCTGCCCGGAGAAGTTTATGACAGAAGAACCCCACAAGACCGACATCCTCATCGAGCTCACTGCCGATGTTGTATCAGCCTACGTCTCCAACAACCCCGTCCCGGCGGGGGAGCTTCCTGCCCTGATCGCCCAAGTGCACGGGGCTCTAAACGGCACGGCTGGACTCATACCGGCAGAAGAGCCTGTGCCTGTAAAAAAACCTGCTGTCCCGATCAAAAAGTCGATCGAACCGGACTACATCATTAGCCTTGAAGACGGCAAGAAATTCAAATCGCTAAAGCGCCATCTGGCGACGCACTATGGTCTGACCCCAGACGAATATCGCGCCAAATGGGGTCTGCCGTCGGATTATCCCATGGTGGCGCCGAATTACGCCGCTGCGCGCTCCGCCTTGGCCAAGACCATGGGACTCGGCCGCAAACCGAAAGAGCCGGAAGCCCCAGCCACGGCGCCGGCGAAACGGACCCGCAAGAAGGTCGCAGCCTAAATCCGTATCAACAGTCGTTCGGACGCGCAGCAGCCGTTGGCCCAATCTGCGCGGAATCAAAGGGCGGGGATGAGCCCCGCCTTTCCCGTCCAAGAGCCTCATTTCCAGAGTAATTCATGATGGCTCCAGCAATCCCTGCCGCGGCATTAACTTGCATGCTCCGGCCCGGGTTTCGAGCCGTCAATGCGTTCCGGCGATGACGAACCTTGCCAAGGCTTTCCCGGACCGTTAGCCAGCCTTGCTGAGGCTGCCTGCAGAGGACTTTCCCGTGCGGCGATCCTGTTCCACCTCGTAGTTGATCTTCTGGCCCTCATTAAGGGTCGACAGGCCCGCTCGTTCAACAGCGGAAATGTGGACAAAGACATCCTGACCGCCGTTGTCAGGCTGAATAAAACCAAAACCCTTCGTGCTGTTGAACCACTTCACCGTTCCAGTCGCCATATCCATTCCTTTGTAATAAGTCGCAACTTAGGCAGGCCATTCACGCCAGCCTGATTTGTACACGAGACTTTAGGCGCATCAAAATCGGAAAATTGCAAGGCCCACTCGATCGCCTGATCTCCAGCAGCAACTGCAACATATGCGAGGCGCGTGCCAGACGAGGCGTATGCCAGACGTTTCGTCGTGCGCTGTCGCTCGAACGTTGACAGAAACAATGACACACCTTGCAAACTCGGCACATCTTGTGGACGTGCTCGGGTCGCTTCTCGACTGCGATACCCGCTCCTGACCGGGTATCGTCGGCCAAAATGAGAGTTTTTGTCATGTGCCGCCAGACCGAAAGATCAGGCGCGCAGCGACCTGCACATTCAAACCGGAACCCGCGAACCTCGATTAGCTTCTGCCTGCTCCGAAGGGCGGTAGCCTGCTCTGAGGCGGGCCACTGTCGGGTTGAAAACCAACTGTCGGGTTCGGAACCCCAGATTGTCGGCAAGGTACGCGCCGCCCACTGGTTGGCCAAAGGGGCACTGGCTCCTGATCCTGCCGCCATGCTCGCCCGATCTCAACCCGATCAAGACAGGTCTGCTCAAAACTCAAGGCGCGGCTGCGGAAGAAGGCGGCCAAAACTTTCGACGCTCTCTGCGGAACTCTCGGCGATATCTGCCAGCTGTAGGAGCCAAATCAAAAACCATTAATTGCGACAGGTGATTTTATGACATTCATTGCGAAGAGGCCAGAATGAACAGCGGAAGAGAGTAGCAGCTCTCTGGTCGCGGCGAGGTGGATCGTCGACACGATCGGCACCTGGCCCGTGCGGGGATCGCACCGCAGCCAGCACCAGAGCCAGACCTTGACCGCTTGCCTTGCTCAGGCGCCACAACAACGAGTGGCTGGAAGCAGATCCACGTGAACTCAGCGATATCGATCAGACGATGCTTACCCTCATGAAAGCCGATCCCGACGCTGTCCAGCGCCGCGAAATCCTGACCAGCATATGGCGCATCGGATGCCACCGCCTGCACACTCACCATCGACATGCCGGAACTCGGAACCAAAGGCCGCAAGCCTCGCCGGCCTCGGCAAAATGGAGCGGCCGCGCCTTCATCCGGGGCGGCCGGGCCAATGTTCGCCAGGCCCTCTACATGCCCGGCCCTTCGCCCTGCGCTTCAACCCCGACCTCAAGGCAAAATACCAGGCGCTAAAGGCGGCAGGCAAACCCGCAAAGGTCATCATCTTGTTGCGAAAGCTCCTCATCCTAGCAAACGCTCTCCTCAAGGCGCAGCGAAAATGGCCCCTAAAACCCTTGACCGAAACGGATACCTTAGCCTTTCAGGTGAGGCGGGCCGAGATAGACCAACCGCGGGTTTAACTTCGCGAGTTTAAGCTGATTATGCCGATGCAACTCTAGCGCCTGCGCGACCGTTTTAGCTTCCATCAACAAGGCGGCAGGCTGGGAGGAAGTACCCTCCCCTGCCGCGAACAAGCTTTGGACAAAGCCCCACCTTGTCCGTAATGTGATCGGGAGGCCGGGGCGCGGCGGTGCTCAGCGGATGTGACGCGCGAGATCTGCGACCCTACCCATCAGCACTTCCATCGGTCCTCGCTGGAAGATGCGCAGCCAAAGCACCGCAAAAGTGCTGATAACCACAACGAAGCCAAAGAGCGTGGACAGGCTCTCGTCTTTGAAAATGTTTATCTTCATAAGATAGGCTATTCCCGCAATGTGCAGCACATAGGCCGTCAAAGACATCGAGCCGACTGCGATTATTGGCCAGACCAGCTTTCGCAGACGCGGGAGCGCATCCACAGCGAGCATGCAAGCCGCCAAGATGATCATTGCGCAACCGGTGCTGCCCACGATCGAAAGCGTCGTTTCGCTATGAGGTGCGGCTATCCATGACGACTTGACTATAAATGACGACTTGGAAGGCTCAAAAGCGCCGTCAACGTCAGACCACCACAAGGAGGTTTCAGTCAAAGCGCGGGAACTCAGCGCGAGCAAGGATCCCCCATGGCCCAACACGGCCAGCGCGACCCCCGCCAGACCAAGGCGCCAATGCGCTGCTAGCGTATTAAGATTAAGGCGCGCGATGGCCATGCCAGCGATGAGGAAAGGAACCCAGGTCACCGCGGGATAGTAGCCGTTGACCATGAGGTTGAAGACCGGGTCGAGGAGGTTGGGGGCAACCGACAGAAGGGAGGAACGGACTTGCGGGAGAACTAATGCCGTAGCGGCAGCGATCAAGCCCAGCTGATATGCGCTGAGCCGATGGAGCGGCAATACCAACAAGAAGCAAATTCCGTAGTATTCTAGGATGACTTCGACCTGGGTACCGAGGCAGCCCAGGATTGAGCCAAGCGCGAGCAAAACAAGGGCACGAATTGCGACTCTGGCGATGGCCTGTCTACCGGCTATCCCCGACTTCGGCGCCTTGCGACCTGTAATCAGGAGGATTGAAAAACCGGCCAATACGGCAAACAGGGCCGACGGCCGCCCATGGGTTAGTTCCATCAGAAACCCGACTAGTCCTCCTTCGCCGGGGTCGGGACCGAGATGGGCGGCATACATCCCGAAGACAGCCAGGCCCCGAGCGAGGTCGATGCCGACCAGCCGATCTACTACCGACCCATTCCTAGCGTCGGCAACCGGTGCCTTCATTACCATGGTAGATTCCCTTGTTGGGTGTGTGGATCGCGGGAGCCGCGATAGGAGAGCCGGTCGGCTGCTGCCGTCGCCTCGTGAAAGGGTTCAAAACATCGCGCCATCTGGCGCATCGAGCCGGCGACAGAGCTGTTCAGCCATTAGCCTGGGGTAAGAACAACAGATCGGCTCACAAAGCCTGTGTCACGGACCTGAAAAGTGGTGTCGCGGAACCGTCGTTTTTTGCATGATGGCTAAGCCGAGAGATCCACTGCACCGACGAGAGACTCAGCGACGTTAGATATCCGATCAGTACGCCGCGGCTCCGCCGGTGACGATCACCCCGGGTGTCAAGGCCAGGGCGTAAACCTGCCATAATCTGTGGTAGTGCGCCCGCGACCAATCCGTTCGACAAAGCTCGGCGCATGGTCGAGCCAATCATATTCTTCCATGTGGCTGTTGCCTGAAAAACCGAAGACGCCGTTCGCTGGTCCAGCTCCAGACCTCGGCCTGCGTCGGTCATTAGAACCGGCGCGCCTGTTTCCCAAATCAATTTGCTGATGCAGCCGCCGGGGGTCACATTGAGCAAAAGTGCCGAGTTCAGGACGGGTTTCATAGGGGCTCTTCGTTTGGCTTTGTTAACGACCCCTTTCTTGCAAGTTGTAGCTGACAGCAGCCTGAAAGCTCCCCAAATAATTCGCTGCCGCCGGTTCAGCCTATTGTCAGCTTCGACCAATAAGATGGGAGCCTTGCCCTCATACCGGAGCTCGGCAGCATGATGCGAATACTGCTCACTGAAGACGATAAGGACCTTGGAAGTGCTATGCACGATCATTTGGTGGCTGGTGGCCACGCGGTCGACTGGGCCAAGAACCTGTCCGAAGCGCGCGATTATGCAGCTGTGGTCGGCTACGACCTTATTTTGCTCGACGTTCACCTGCCGGACGGCAATGGGATCGACTATCTGCGGGAGCTGATCAAGGAACTTGAATCGGCACCGGTCATCATTCTGACAGCCTGCGATCGGATTTCGCATCGCATCGAGGGCTTCAACGCTGGAGCCGACGACTATTTGGTCAAGCCGTTCGATCTGGGGGAACTCTCAGCGCGTATCCATGCAGTGGCACGTCGCCATGGGCATTTTCCGGAGCCGCAATTTTCGGTTGGGACGCTTTCCATACAGGCAGCCGAGCGACGCCTCTTCCGCGACGGGCAGGAGGTCTACCTGACTTGACGCGGATGGGCGGTGCTCGACTACCGTCTGCCCCAGCCCTGCACGGTCGTTTCAAAAGGGAAGATCGTGGACGCGCTTTTCGGCAGACGGCGCTGATTCATACTCTAAAAGAAAATTCGGCTTCCAGTTGCCTTGGCCATGACTTTCCTTCCCGAGAGATGGGTGACAGTTCATTCCGGATAGATGGGTTACACTTTCGGCCCTTTGCAAGGAGAGCAAGGTGCCTTGGAAGGAGTGTAACGTCATGGAAGAGCGGCTGAAGTTCGTCGCCCGGCTGCTGGACGCGAGAAGATGGCGGTGCTTTGCCGGGAGTTCGATATCTCGCGCAAGACCGGCTACAAGATCCTCACGCGCTACAACGACAGCGGCCTGGAGGGCTGACGGACCGATCGCGGCGGCCCTATCGCCACGCCAATCAGCTTCCGTTTCAAATCGAGAAGCTGATTGTGCGCCTCAAGCAAGACAAGCCGACATGGGGTGCGCCGAAGATACGCGAGCGGCTGGCCCGGCTGTATCCGGATGTGCACCGGCCCGCGATCTCGGCCGTGCATGCCGTGCTCGACCGCCACGGCATGGTCGAGCGCCGCAAGCGCAGGCGCAACAGGGCGACGGGGACACCACTTTCAAACGGCTGTCGCCCTAACGATCTTTGGTGTGCCGACTACAAGGGCGAGTTCGGCAGAGAACACGGCCGGGACAGGGGATCACAAACACTTGACCGTTCCAGACCCTGGCAGTGGCGCATCGATTGACCGTTGGCTCTGTTCGTGGGCACCGAAAATAGGGCCTTCTTGGTCCTCGGCAGAGAATATGGCCCGGACGGGGGATAACAAACACTTGACCGTTCCAGACTCTGGCAGTGGCGCATCGATTGACCGTCGACTCTGTTCGCGAGCGCCGAAAATACGGACGACCCCTATGGTCAAAGTGCACTTCTGACCTGCTAGGCACTGTTCGATAACTGGAGGCACCCGCTACGGTGCCCTCGTATTTAAGACACCTGTCAGTTTCAAGCCTGGACATTGACGCGTGGCGCGGCTGCCATTCGTTGACCGCCACGTCGAATTGCCCGCCAACCAGTGTACAGCCGCCGGTGGTCACATTGAGCAAAAGTGCCGAGATCAGGAGGGGTTTCATAAGGCCTCTTCGTTTGGCTTTGTTAACGACCCCTTTCTTGCAATTGTAGCTGACAGCAGCCTGAAAGCCCCCAGATATTCGCTGGCGCCGGTTCAGCCTACTGTCAGCTTCGATCAATAAGGCAGGAGCCTTGCCCTCATACCGGAGCTCGGCAGCCTGATGCGAATACTGCTCATTGAAGACGACGACGACCTTAGAAGTGCTGTGCACGATCATTTGGTGGCTGGTGGCCACGCGGTCGACTGGGCCGAGGGCCTGTCCGGAGCGCGCGGTCATGCAGCTGTGGCCGGCTACGACGTTATTTTGCTCGACGTTCACCTGCCGGACGGCAATGGCATCGACTATCTGCGGGAGCTGATCAAGGGGCTTGATACAACGCCGGTCATCATTCTGACAGCCCGCGATCGGATTTCGCATCGCATCGAGGGGCTCAACGCTGGCGCCGACGACTATTTGGTCAAGCCGTTCGATCTGGGGGAACTCTCGGCACGCATCCGTGCAGTGGCACGTCGCCAAGGGCATTTTCCGGAGCCGCAATTTTCGGTTGGGACGCTTTCCATACAGGCAGCCGAGCGACGCCTCTTCCGCGACGGGCAGGAGGTCCACCTGTCTGGACGCGAATGGGCGGTGCTCGACTGCCTTCTACGCCGGCCCGGTTCGGTCGTTTCAAAGGGGAGGATCGAGCACGCGCTTTATTCATTCAATTCGGAGTTCGAGAGCAACACAGTGGAGGTTTATGTCAGCCGGCTCCGCAAGAAGATCGGCGGGGATAGAATAGCAACCGTGCGTGGCTCCGGATACAGGCTCGTGGTCACATGACGAACTCGAACAGCATGACGAGAAAGCTGATATCGTGGTTAGGCGGGGCAACGCTCCTGGTTTGGATCGCCGCCCCAACCATTGCTGCGTTCATTTTTTGCAATAATGTAAACGAAAGTTCGGATGACTTGCTCCAGGGGAGCGCAGAGTACAGAGAACCAGAGCTGATCAAGGTCTTGAATGGAAAACACGTTGATCAATACAATAACCACTTGCCAACTTATGAAAAGTACTGGACCTATCGTGAGCAGGTTATTAATAAGTACGGGGTAGTGCTTATTTCTGAACCGGAAGAGGGTCAGCAGCCCTTCCCTGATGCTCCCCTGAGTAACGGCTTTTGGCGAAACGCTGATTACCGCGTCTACACAGAGGAGATCCAAGACGGCGTGTATCATCAGTTGGCCGAACCGCTTGATGGCCGCCGTACCACAATCGCGAAGGGCGCACTTTTTGTCTTCCTTCCGACACTCGTGCTCCTGCCCTTTAGCTTAGCTGTTTGGTGGATCGTGATCCGGCGCTCGCTGCGGCCAATCGAGGTACTGCGACAGCAGATCGGATCGCGCGACGGCGGCAATCTGTCACCAATGGACTTGGGCGATTTCCCGGCAGAGTTGGCTCCAATCGCGGCATCCGTCAATCGGCTTCTCGATCGTCTGCGGGCGGCTCTCGAGGCCGAACGCGAGTTCGCCGCAAACAGTGCGCATGAACTGCGCACGCCGATCGCAGGTTCAATCGCTCAGATGCAGAGATTAGTGGCCGAGCTTCCCAATGGGTCGGCCAAAATGCGTGCGCGCGGCATCGAGCAAGCGCTGTCGAGCCTTGGCCGCCTTGTCGAAAAAGTGCTTCAGCTCGCTCAAGCCGAATCGGGGGTTGGCATGGCGGATCACGCGATCGATCTTGTCCGATCGGTTCGGCTGGAAATCGATGACCTGAGGAAAAAGCCGCAATATGCCGGACGCCTGCATCTTAACGTCGACGGCTGCCCCACTTTGATGCGCAAAGTGGATGTCGATGCGTTTGGGATCCTCCTTCGTAACCTGATCGAGAATGCGCTGATACATGGACTGCCCACTGTTCCGACAACAGTTTCCGTCCAAACTGATGGAACCATCGCTATTGCAAACGCCGGACCGGTGGTGCCCCTCCCCGACCTCGAAGGGCTTACAAAGCGATTTAGTCGTGGTGCTACTCCTGCTGCGGGCTCAGGCCTTGGTCTACATATCGCTAACATGGTTATCCAGCGGATCGGTGGCAGTCTAGAGCTTGCGTCGCCCGCCCGCGGTCGCAATGATGGTTTCGAGGCGATCATACGAATTCCTCAATGACACCGGTGAATTCGACGACAGTTGGACACAGGGCGGATTGCTGGCAAGGCTGCTGACAGGGCGAACTGTACGGCAGTATGTATACGGCGTAGAAATCGTACTTCACACAACGCATTTCGGCCGCGGCAATCAATGCCGCTATCATCGTCTGAGCAGTTCGATCGAAGCGACACGACATGATCGGCAAAATCGAAGGCTCCGCCTCACCGCTCGCTCGATTTCGCCCGGGGAGAAAAAAGGCCATCCGAGAAAGTGCAAGCCGCCGCGCAAAGGCGACGTGTCCAATTGTCTGGGTGCCCCTGTGCGCCGGCCCGATCGGGTTGGCGCAGGTCCAGTAAGGACCCGGACCAACCATTCCATTTAGACGACCGGCAGGTTTTAATCGGCGTCCGGATCGCCGTCCCAAAATGCCCCAAGTATACGGCTAGAAAGGCTGCCAACGATCGAGCTTTGGTCGGAGGCGTGCTTGTCAGCGTCTTGGGTGCTTGACCGGCCTTTGCAATGGCCATCGCCATCGCAAGTATCGTGCGTGGCCAGTGAGACCGCAATTTCATCAGCCTGGAGCCGACCGTATCGGTGCTTTTTTATGATTTAGGGATTTTTCGTTTTCCTCTTGGATCATCACGGGTTTGGAGAGGATCTGGTGTTAAGTGCCATTCGGAGCGCCGGCGAACGGCCCGAAATTAATGTGGTCGAGTGATGAAGCCTCCCGAATGCGTTAAACGAGACCCTTTATGGCGGCCCTGGCTGACAACAGTCTGAAAGCTGCAAGCGGCATGCGAAAATGGGGCGATCCTGAATGACGACAGATGCTATCAACATGAAAGAGGCTCGCCCTGAAAGCTGAGCACGCTTTATGCTCAGGC
>NZ_RZQG01000669.1:0-3361 GCF_003998635.1 Mesorhizobium sp. M7D.F.Ca.US.004.03.1.1 | reverse complement strand
CCGCTGGAAAAACGACGCATCGTCGCCGCTGGTCAGCGACGCGGTGATGCGCGGCTGCAGGATCGCATAGCCGGCGGTGACAACGCGCTTGCTGGCATCGAAATGCGGGCGGTTGAGCGGGTGGCAAAGCTTGCCGACGAGGGTCGCGACAGCGTCGCGGGTGGTGCGCGTGTCGGCGTCGAGCGTCATCACATGGACGACGTTCTCCGGCAGCGGCACGTCGAGCGGCAGGAACGTGGTGTCGCTGTCGCCGCGCAGCAGAAGGTCGAGTTCGTGCAGCTTGCCGCGCTTGCGCTCCCAGCCCATCCAGGACCCTTGAGCCGCATTGAACAGCCGGCGCCGGTGCAGGATGTAGAAACGCGGCGCGCCTTCGGAGGGATAGCGGGCGTTGAGACGGGCGATCTCGGCGCGGGCGAATTCGAGGATTTCGGTATCCGCCGCATCGATCTCGGTCTTGCTGTCGGGCCAGTCCGACAACAGCGCGAAATGGATTTCATCGGCCGTGTTGGCGAGATGATGCACCTCGATGTTGCGGATGTTTTCCTCGACATCGTCGCGCGAGCCGATCAGCGACGGCACCACAACAAGCGTGCGCGCCTCGGGCGGTACGCCGTGCCTGTAATCGTAGCCGACAAGGCGCGTCGGTTTGAGGAACAGCGAAACGACAGTGTTGAAGAAGGCGAGCGCGCCCTCGCTGGCCGGCACGGCGAACAGCGCCAGCATCAGGACGATCGACGGCACCGACAAGCCGAGATTGGCCAGTGCGTTGCCGGAGAGGACGAGAAGCAGGGCCGTCAGCGCAAACACCGGTACGACGATGCCAAGCCACCCAGTCTTGCGGAAGGCGCGCTTGACCGTCTGGCTGATGGTCGGCCGGTAGCCGATCGCCTTCTCCAGCTCCAGCCGGCGTGGGCCGACAAGAAAGAAACCGACATCGGTGTGGGCGGATAAGATCGGACCCGCATCGCTTTCACCATCGCCTAGCATGGTCTCGCTGGCGGCATGGCCGGCCAACTCGATGGCCTTTTCGGCGACGCGATATTCCGAAAGATCCGAGCGGCGCGCGAGTTCCTCGATCGCGGTCCGGTACTGGTCCCGCGAGAAGAAGTCGAGCGCGGCGAAATCGGTGCGCTCGCGCAGCACGGTGTCGATGCGGCTGACGCCTTCGAACCACACGGTCCAGTCGACGTCGTTGATGAGGCGCAGGCCGCGGATGATGTTGCCCGTCGTCACATTGCCGCTGGACAGCGTGTGGTGTTCGGAAATGATGATTTCCTCGGCATCGGAGCCGGTCTTTTCGAGCTCGCCTTCCAGCCATTCCAGGGCCTTGCCAGCATTCTGCGATCCATCACGCAGACGGTAGAGCAGCTGGGTGGCAAAGGTGGTGTCCTGCGCGTGGGCGCTGAAGTTGGACAGGATCGCCTGCCGGTCGGCGCTATCGTCGGTCGCCAGAACCTTGTCCGCCACATCATTGGCGATCTGGCGCATCTGACGGGTGCGATTGACCCTGACCGCCAGCCGGCGGAGATTTTCGATCAGGACGAAGCGCAACAGCGAAGGCAGCGCCCAAAGTTCGCCGATCTTCAGCGGCTCGACCGACTGGAAGCCCTGAACGATGGCCTTGAACATCGTCGCCGACACGGAACTGTCCGAATGCGCCACATAGGTCCATGCCAGCGCCAGCGCGCGCGGCACGCTGCCATTGTCAGGCAGTTTCAAGGTCGGCAGCTGGCGATAGAAGCGGCGCGGCAGGTCGCGCTTGACCTGGAAAATGGTCTCTTCGACCAGATAATTGTTGTCGAGCAGCCATTGTGCCGCCGGCGTGATCGTCTCGCCTCTCGCCTGCGCCGCATTGGTTGACCGGTAGACTTCCAGGATCTTCTTGGCGCTGTCGCGGACACGCGCCTGAAAATCGAAGGGCGTCAGGCCGAACAGATCGGTGAGGTCGCCTTTTGCCAGGCTTTCACCGAGCAGCCGAAGGCGCTCTTCGGGCAGGTAATTGGAGCGGATCGGCTCTTCGGTGATGGCCGGGAAGCTCGCGCTTGTCTTCTCGATTTGGGCAGGGTTCGTCTGAATATTCATTGAAAATTCCGTAAGCGGGCAGTCAGCGGCGTCACCGCCACGGCAATGGCCCTAAAACCGATTCAAATGCAATTGGTTGCATAAACCCCATTTGCCGAAAGTTTGTTTCCGCACCACGACAGGGCGTCATCCCTCAGCGAAAAACAACGACGAGCGCCCTCCTCCCGTCGAGATCGATCGACGGGGAGGATTCGGGCTTTTTCGTGATGCCCGCCGTCAGCTTACGCTATAATTCGCCGGCATCGCGATCATGTTTGGAAACAAGCGTTAATCGTTGCCGGAGATGCCGCCGATCCGGATCACGAACAGCGTTGTCTCATGGGCGGGCTGGACAAGCAGGCTGGCGCTGTCCGGCTCGGGCAGCAGCGTGTCGAGCGGCCCGAGGCGAACCGGTTCGGCGGCGGGCACGATGACTTCGCCGTTCAAGCACAGGATAAGGGTTGTGCCGGCTTCAGTCCGGATTTCCACGGGAGCCGAAATCACCAGGCGTTCGACCGAATGCGTCATCCGGCTTCGGCGGGTCATGACATTGAGATCGGTGATCGGCCCGCCAATCAGCGCGGCCGAGGTCTGCACGTCGGCCGGAAAGGAAAACGGGGCGGTCGCCCTGTTTATGGATGTCGGCGGGTAGCCGGCAATCTCGAGGACGATGCCCTCGCCTTCGAGCACGGCAAGGGTGCGATCGATGCCGGCAAACTGCGAGAACGGACCGCTCGATTCGACGCGCGCCATCGAGACGCGCCAGCCGAAGTCGTCGAGCCCGGCACCGGTGGGCGAGACGGCGATTTCTGTCGTCACGCCGCCGCCGTTCTTCCACGGCATCGACCGGTATTCGGCTGCCCGCAGGATGCGCATGAGATCAGTCCGTTACCCGAGAATGCCAGGCAGGTTGAGTTGGTGCTCCTTGGCGCATTCGATGGCGATGTCGTAGCCGGCATCGGCGTGGCGCATGACACCGGTCGCCGGGTCGTTCCACAACACCCGTTCCAGGCGCCTGGCGGCGTCGCGCGTGCCGTCGGCGACGATGACCATGCCGGCGTGCTGGGAAAAGCCCATGCCGACGCCGCCGCCATGGTGCAGCGACACCCAGGTGGCGCCAGACGCCGTATTGAGCAGTGCGTTGAGCAGCGGCCAGTCGGACACGGCGTCCGAGCCGTCCTTCATCGATTCCGTTTCCCGGTTCGGCGAGGCGACCGAGCCGGAATCGAGATGATCGCGACCGATGACGACAGGCGCCTTCAGCTCGCCCTTGGCCACCATCTCGTTGAAGGCAAGGCCC
>NZ_RZQG01000668.1:0-3361 GCF_003998635.1 Mesorhizobium sp. M7D.F.Ca.US.004.03.1.1 | reverse complement strand
GACCCAGATCCCGAAGGACACCGGCGCTTCGAACGAAAAGTTCTTCGCCTCGACCCAGTTCAACGGCGGCCACGAGAACAACGTCCTGGCCGTGCGTGACGGCAAGGTCGACGTGGCGGTGGACGATTCCTCCGGCATCGGCGACTTCAAGGACGGCTACTCCTCCGGCACTTTCCACAAGGAAGTCGCCAAGGGCGCCGTCGACCCCAACGACTTCGTCGAAGTCTGGCGCTCGGGCCTGATCCCGAACGGCCCGCTGGTCGTGCGCACCGCGCTCGGCGACGACATGACCGCCAAGCTCGCCAACTTCTTCACGCAGCTGCCGAAGAAGGACAAGGCCTGCTTCGAAGGCGTCGAAGGCGGCGATTTTACCGGCTACGTTCCGGTGAAGCCGGACTTCTACAACGTCATCGTCGAAGCCCGTAAGGCAGCCATCGGCGGCTAACGGCGAAATCAGGAAGGGCGGTGTTCAATGCACCGCCCTTTTTGCATCTCCGATCATGACCCTTTCCGTGACAGCCCCTTCCGGCGCCACTCACCAGATGGCCGACGCCTGGCGTCGCCAGACGTCCTTGCGCCGGCTCTACACCGCCATCGGTGTCGGCCTGCTCATTGTCGCGCTCGGCAGCACCATGTGGTTCGCCGACGAGGCCAATGCCGGGCATTTCTTCGACCGGCTGCCGCATTTGCTGGATTTCCTGAGTTGGCTCGTCCCCAAGGACTGGAACGATGTCTGGCGAGCGATGTTCGACGTCGCCTCCCCGCATGACACCGGTACCCAGGAATTCAACTTTCCGCTTGGCCGCGCCTATGTCTGGGGCAGCTTCTATATCCCTGAATATTTCGAGCTGATGCTGACCACGCTCAACGTGGCGCTGGTCTCGACCTTCATCGGCTTCGTCTTTGCCGTGCCGTTCTCCTTCATCGCGGCGCGCAACCTGACGCCGCATCCGGTGCTGCGGCTGATCGTCAAGCGCTTCATGGAACTGCTGCGCGCCTTTCCCGAGATCGTCATCGCCGGCCTGTTCGCGGCCATCGTCTCGATCGGTCCGATTGCCGCCATCATCGCCATCGGCCTGCATTCGATCGGCGCGCTGGGCAAGCTGTTCTACGAGATCAACGAAAACATCGACATGCGCGCCGAGGAAGGCCTGAGGGCGGTCGGCGCCAACTGGTTCGAGCGGGTGCGCTTTGCCGGTCTGCCGCAGGTGCTGCCCAACTTCATGTCCTACACACTGCTGCGGATCGAGATCAACGTGCGCATCTCCACCATCATGGGCGCGGTCGGCGGCGGCGGCATCGGCGAGGAGCTGAAGCTGTCCATCTCGCGCGGCTTCGGCGCCAAAACGATAGCTCTCGTGCTGCTCCTGTTCACGACGATCTTCATCGTCGACCAGTTCTCCGCCTGGCTGCGCCGCAAGCTGGTCGGCGAGCAGGCCTTCGTGATGGGAGCATGACCATGGCTGCCATGACGGCCGATCAAATCCAGTCGATCGAAGAGCGCTTCCCGCAGGTGTTCAGGCGGCCGCTCCACAAGCGCTTCGGACCGCTGCTGCTGATTGGCGGCATCTTTCTCTACCTGCTCTACGCGCTGTGGTTCTTCAACCTGCCGCAGGTCATGCGGGAATCGCACTGGGAGCGCCTGCCGCTGTTTCTGACCCAGTGGATCAGCTACGATGTGCAGCCGATCTTCCGCCTCGACGAGCCGCAGATCACCGCCAAGTACCCGCGCTTCTCGGTGCTCGGCCCGAACCCAAATCCGGACTGGGTCAAGACCAATGCCGACGGTTCGGTGACGATCCTGATCGACGGCACCGCCAAGTCGATCACCTTCACCAAGACGCAAGCGACGATCATTGCCAATGGTGAGACCGTTGCGGTCGCACTTGGCACAGGCAAACCGCTGATCTCCGGACCGGTTCCCGGCTGGATCACCGCGCATGAGGACGAGGTCGTCGCCGACATGGGCTTTGCCGGCGAGGCCCGCGTCGCCGTTGACCGCGTCAGGATCCGCAAGCGTTTTCTCGGCTGGGCAAACTTCGTCTTCGACACGCGCTCGCCTTTCTTCGGCAAATCGGCAAGCGAAGTGGCCTCGCTGATCGTCTCCGGACCCGAACTGAAACCGGGCACGTCCAATCTGGCGCTGGCCGGCGACAACATCTGGAACAATGCCCAGTGGCAGCACGGCGATGTCTGGACGAAACTCCTGCAGACCATCGTCATGGCCTTTCTCGGTACCATGCTGGGCGGCATCGTCGCCTTCCCGCTCGCCTTCTTCGCCGCCCGCAACATCACGCCCAGCCGGCTGGTCAACCAAGCGCTCAAGCGCTTCTTCGACTTCATGCGTTCCATCGACATGCTGATCTGGGCGCTATTCTTCACCCGCGCCTTCGGGCCCGGCCCGCTCGCGGGCAGTGCAGCCATCTTCTTCACCGAGATCGGCACGCTCGGCAAAGTCTATTCGGAAGGCCTCGAAAACATCGACGACAAGCCACGCGAGGGCATCAAGTCGACCGGTGCCAATGGCTTGCTGGTGCAGCGCTATGGCGTGATGCCGGAAGTCATCCCCATATTCATCAGCCAGACGCTCTACCAGTGGGAATCCAACACCCGCGGCGCCACCATCATCGGCGCCGTCGGCGCTGGCGGCATCGGCCTCAAGTTATGGGAGGCGATGCGCACCAATTCCAACTGGGCCAACGTCTTCTACATGGTGCTGCTGATCCTGCTCGTCGTCTTCATTTTCGACAACATTTCCAATTTCCTGCGCCGCCGGCTGAGCCGGACGATCCACGACTACAACAGGATCCAGGCCGAGCAGGGGTAGGCGCCTCGGCGCCATGATTGCCGGCAGCCCACCGCTCACTTCGTCATCCACGGGTCTCCGCGTCCGCTTCGCCCGTGATGACGAAGTGAGCGCTTAAGCCGCTCGTTTCCACCCGTTCCTGATATGCTCATACCCCTCGCGATAAACCGCTTCCGGGCTCTCCGAAAAATCGCGCCACACCTTGGTCGCCGCCGCTAGATCCTTGAGCGAACGCCCAAACGCCTCGATCGTCAGCCAGTCGTCATAGCCGCTCTTGCGGATGGCCGAGAATGTCTCCTTCCATGGAATGTTGCCGCGCCCGGGCACGCCGCGATCATTCTCGGAGATGTGGATATGCACGACATTCCGGCGGTGTTTTGTGTAGGCGCCGATCGGGTCGGCCTCCTCGATATTGGCATGGAAGGTGTCGTACATCGCCTTGATGTGCGGCCGGTCGATGGCGTCGATATGCTCCGACAGATCCGCCATCGTGTTGAGGAGATAGCATTCGAAGCGGTTGAGCGCCTCGAGCCCGATGGTGACGTTCCTCTTACC
>NZ_RZQG01000667.1:0-3361 GCF_003998635.1 Mesorhizobium sp. M7D.F.Ca.US.004.03.1.1 | reverse complement strand
CGTCCATACTCGGCGTGCCTGTCGCCTTCTTTTTCGAGGATGCGCCCGGCCAGGAGCCCGTGGCGGGCCGTGGATTTGCCGAGGATGCGTCGATGGCTTTCGCCGTTGAATTCTGCGGCAGTCCGGAAGGACTCCAGCTCAACCGGGCCTTTGTCAAGATCGCCGACGCCAAGGTGCGCCGCAGGATCATAGACCTGGTCAAGTCCCTCTCCACGGACGATCCCGACTGATCCGCAATCACGCCAGAGCCGGCGGCGTGTTGCCGCCGGTGGCACAAGATAACTGCATCGACATTCATGCCAGAGCCGAAGCACCGCTTGACGAGCGGCGCTTCGCCCCGCTAACACGTGGCGCGCCAAAATCGGCAGCCTGCCGATCGTTTTTCAAGAGGGGACACCCGTGACGCGGCAGAACTACTTCTTTACCTCGGAATCCGTTGCCGAGGGCCATCCCGACAAAGTCTGTGACCGGATTTCCGACGAGATCGTCGATCTGGTCTATCGCGAAGCCAAGAAGACCGGCATGGACCCGTGGAAAGTCCGTGTCGCCTGCGAGACGCTGGCCACCACCAACCGAGTCGTCATCGCCGGCGAAGTGCGTGTTCCCGACACGCTGCTCAAGAAGGACAAGGCCGGCAATATTCTCAAGGATGCCGCCGGGCATTCGGTCGTCAATCCGGCCAAGTTCAAGTCGGTCGCCCGCAAGGCGATCCGCGAAATCGGCTATGAGCAGGCCGGCTTCCACTGGAAAACGGCGAAGATCGAGGTCCTGCTGCACGGCCAGTCGCCGGATATCGGCCAGGGCGTCGACAATGCCTCCGACCGTCAGGGCGAAGAGGGTGCCGGCGACCAGGGCATCATGTTCGGTTATGCCTGCCGCGAGACGCCGGATCTGATGCCTGCGCCGATCTACTACAGCCACAAGATTCTCGAACTGCTGGCTGCCGCCCGTCACGAGGGCAGCGGTGAAGCCGGCAAGCTAGGGCCGGACGCCAAGAGCCAGGTCACCGTTCGCTATGTCGACGGCAAGGCCGCCGAGGCGACGCAGATCGTGCTGTCCACACAGCATCTCGATGCGAGCTGGGATTCGAAGAAGGTCCGCAAGGTCGTCGAACCCTATATCCGCGAGGCGCTGGGCGACCTCAAGATCGCCGACAACTGCATGTGGTACATCAACCCGACCGGCAAGTTCGTCATTGGCGGGCCGGACGGTGATGCCGGCCTGACCGGCCGCAAGATCATCGTCGACACCTATGGTGGTGCCGCACCGCATGGCGGCGGCGCCTTCTCCGGCAAGGACACCACCAAGGTCGATCGCTCGGCGGCCTATGCGGCACGCTATCTGGCCAAGAACGTCGTGGCGGCGAAACTCGCCGACCGCTGCACCATCCAGCTTTCCTACGCCATCGGCGTTGCCCAGCCGCTGTCGGTCTATGTCGACCTGCACGGCACCGGCAAGGTCGACGAGGCAAAGCTCGAGGAGGCGCTGCGCACCGTGATGGATCTGTCGCCGTCCGGCATCCGCCGCCATCTCGATCTCAACAAGCCAATCTATGCCAAGACGTCGTCCTACGGCCATTTCGGCCGTAAGGCCGGCCGCGACGGGTCTTTTTCCTGGGAAAAGACCGATCTCGCCAAGGCGCTCAAGGATGCGGTCGCCGCCTGACAGCGGCGCCGCAGAGTCCCGCCATGGACCCGAAGGACAGACCAAGCCGTGCGACCGAAGCCTTCTTCGGTCGCCGGCGTGGCAAGACCATGCGTCCGCAGCAGGCGGCAGCACTGGAAAGCGGCTTCGGCACATACCGTCTCGATCTGACGGCCGAACCGCCGGCCGATCTGCGCACTCTGTTTGAAGCCGATGTTGGCGCGGTTCGCCTCGAGATCGGCTTCGGCGGCGGCGAACATCTCCTGCATCGCGCGACCGAGGCGCCTTCGATCGGCTTTATCGGCGTCGAGCCCTTCGTCAACGGCATGGCCAAGATGATGATGGCGGTGCGCGAGAAGTCGCTCGCCAATCTGCGGGTTTATGACGACGACGCCACCAGGCTGCTCGACTGGCTGCCGCAAGCCTCGCTCGACGGCATCGATCTGCTCTATCCCGATCCTTGGCCGAAGAAGAAGCACTGGAAGCGGCGCTTCGTCAGCCCGGTCAATCTCGAGCGGTTCGCGCGTGTGCTGAAGCCGGGCTCAAAATTCCGCTTTGCGTCCGATATCGACACTTATGTCAACTGGACCTTGCTGCATTGCCGTGCGCATGGCGCGTTCGCGTGGCAGGCTTCGGAGGCGGCGGACTGGCACCGGCCTTATGATGGCTGGCCGGGCACGCGTTACGAGGCGAAGGCCATTCGTGAGGGGCGGCGGCCGGCCTATCTCACTTTCGTCAGAACATAGGCCCACGGCGCACCAGCTTTGCAAAGGCGGGTGTCATCCACTCGCCAGGTTCAAAAACGGCCGATCCTGTTGAAGACAGCCGGGTCCATTCCGAGCTTGCGCAAGTCGTCGGCGCGCGGCTTGCGGCCCGCTTCCACGGCACGCGAGGCGGCGACCGCGCTGCCAAATGTCGTGAAGAGTTCGCCTATGGCGGATAAGATCTTGCGGTTGGTCATGGACATGCCCTTTCGGTGCCGTGTCGTGCAATCATCTTTGTGCGATGCACCATAAATGGGGACGCAACGGCAAAGCTCACAGGGGTTTCGCCGCATGGAGGCCATGCGTCTGGCGCAACACTGGCGCCGCACGGCTTTTGTTCGGACTGCACGGCGGGCTTGAAACACCTGCCATGATCGTTTATATCAGCCTCAAATTCTTGGTCGGTATGACGAAGAGTGGGTCCACCCGGTCCCGCTCTTTTTTATTACCTGCCGATAACTTCGGGTAGAACGACAGGGTTTCAATGACTGCAACGGCAAGCGAGGGCGACGATCGCATCATCCGCGAAAGCGGCATCGATGCGCGCATCGCGCTGATCGTCCAGCCGGTTCTGCGTGGCATCGGCTTCCGCCTCGTGCGGGTGCATCTGTCGGGCCAGAACGGGCTGACGCTGCAGATCATGGCCGAGCGCGAGGACGGCACCATGTCCGTCGAGGATTGCGAAGAGGTCAGCCGCGCGGTGTCGCCGGCGCTCGACGTCGATGATCCGATCGAAAAGGCCTATCACCTCGAAGTCTCGTCGCCCGGCATCGACCGGCCGCTGGTCCGCAAATCGGATTTCACGACCTGGACCGGTCATCTGGTCAAGATGGAAACATCGATCGTCGTTGCCGACCGCAAGCGATTCAAGGGCAAGATCGTCGAGGCCGGTGAAGACGATGTGCTGATCGAGCGCGAAAAGGCCGCCTATGGCGAGAAGCCGACGGTGCGGG
>NZ_RZQG01000666.1:0-3362 GCF_003998635.1 Mesorhizobium sp. M7D.F.Ca.US.004.03.1.1 | reverse complement strand
ACCGAATCCAGCTCGGCGGCACGCCGGTGGTGCGCAAGGCGATCACCGCCGGCGAGATCGACATCTATCCGGAATACACCGGCAACGCCGCCTTCTTCTTCGAGAAGGCCGACGACCCGGTCTGGAAAGATGCCGCCAAGGCTTATGAGACAGCCAAGAAGCTCGACTACGACGCCAACAAGATCGTCTGGCTGTCGCCGTCGCCCGCCAACAACACCTGGGCGATCGCGTTGCGCAAGGAAGTCGCCGAGACCAACAAGCTCGCCACGCTCACCGACTTCGGCAAATATGTCGCGGGCGGCGGCCAGGTGGTGCTGGCGGCTTCCGCCGAGTTCGTCAATTCGGCCGCTGCTCTGCCGGCCTTCCAGACCACCTATGGCTTCACGCTGAAGCCTGAGCAACTGATCACGCTCTCGGGCGGCGACACCGCGGCCACCATCGCTGCCGCCGCCAACCAGACCAGTGGCGCCAACGCCGCCATGGTCTACGGCACCGATGGCGGCATCGCACCGTCCGGGCTCGTCGTGCTCGACGACGACAAGGGCGTGCAGCCGGTCTACCAACCGGCGCCAATCATTCGCGAAAAGGTGCTGAAGGAACATCCCGAGATCGAGACGCTGCTCAAGCCGGTCTTCGCCAAACTCGACCTCGTCACGCTGCAGGAGTTGAACGGTCGCGTGCAGGTCGGCGGCGAGCCGGTCAAGGGCGTCGCCGAAGACTTCCTGAAGAAGAACGGCTTCCTGAAGTAGGACGATTCCGGCGCGCCGCTTTCGTGGCGCGCCGGATCGACTGACGGGGGAGGGCGTGAACATTCGGTTCGACAAGCTCGGCGTGGTCATCGCCGCGATATCAGCCTATGCGGCTTTTGCCGCGCCCTTTGCCACGTTCCGCGCTAACCGCATCGTCCCCGGCCAGGCGCGCTCGATTCTCGAGGCGCTGCCGGCAACCATCGGGGCGCTGCTGCTCGCCATCATCGTCGTCGCCGCGCTCATTGCTCTGTTCAGGACGCCGCTTGTGCTGCGCCTCGCCGCCAGCGTGGTGGCGCTTGCCGCGCTCGCGCTGCTGGTTGGCGTCGCCGGCACATTTCTCACGCCGGCGGGCAACACCTTTGCGAGGGTTTCGCCGGCCTCAGGCTTCTGGATTCTCATCTTTGCCTTCACGCTTTTGCTGGCTGATGTGCTGACACGGCTGAACCTGTCGCCCTGGGGGCGGGTTGGTGTGCTGGTCGCGGCCAGCGCGGCGATCGGTCTTTTGCTGATTTCGGGAAGCTGGAACGACCTTTCCATCCTGAAGGAATACGCCAACCGCGCCGACAGTTTCTGGGCGGAAGGCTCCAAGCATGTGACGCTGGCGCTCGGTTCGCTGGCTGCTGCGGTGATCGTCGGCCTGCCGCTCGGCATCCTGTGCCATCGCGTCGAAAGGCTGCGCGCCGGCGTGCTCAACGTGCTCAACATCATCCAGACCATTCCCTCGATCGCGCTGTTCGGCCTGCTGATCGCGCCACTCGGCTGGGTCGCCACGCATGTGCCGGGGGCTGCCGCGCTCGGCATTCGTGGCATCGGCACAGCACCCGCCTTCGTCGCACTGTTCCTCTATTCGCTGCTGCCGGTGGTGGCCAACACCGTGGTCGGTCTCGCCGGCGTGCCGCGGGCCGCCAACGACGCCGCGCGCGGCATGGGCATGACCGACAGGCAGCGCCTGTTCGGCGTCGAGTTTCCGCTGGCATTTCCTGTCATTCTCACCGGCATCCGCATCGTTTTGGTGCAGAACATCGGCCTTGCCACCATTGCCGCGCTGATCGGTGGCGGTGGTTTCGGCGTCTTCGTCTTCCAGGGCGTTGGCCAGACGGCGATGGACCTTGTGCTGCTCGGCGCCGTGCCAACGGTCGCGCTCGCCTTCGCCGCCGCCATCATCCTCGATGCGGTGATCGAAATGACTGCCACCAAGCGCAGGGTTGAAACGGCATGATCGAGATCGAAGGTATTACCAAGCGCTATGACGCGACAACAGTGGTCGATGACGTTTCGATGGTCATCGAGCCGCGCACGGTTTGCGTCATTGTCGGCACCTCCGGTTCCGGCAAGACGACGCTGCTGCGCATGATCAACCGGCTGGTCGAGCCGACCTCGGGCATCATCAAGCTCGACGGCGCCGACAATCGTTCGCTGCCGGGTTACGAGCTGCGCCGCAGCATCGGCTACGCCATCCAGGGCCACGGCCTGTTTCCGCATCGTACGGTGGCGCAGAACATTGCCACCGTGCCGGTGCTGCTCGGCTGGGACAAGGCCCGCATCAAGGCCCGGGTCGACGAGTTGATGACGCTCTATCAGCTCGATCCCGAAGCATTCGGTCCGCGCTACCCGCACGAACTGTCCGGCGGCCAGCAGCAGCGTGTCGGCGTTGCCCGCGCGCTCGCCGCCGAGCCCAACGTGCTGTTGATGGACGAACCGTTCGGCGCGTTGGATCCGATCATCCGCACCAAGGCGCAGGAGGATCTGCTGGCGATCCAGAAGCGCTTCGGCACCACCATCATCCTCGTCACCCACGACATGGAAGAGGCCGTGCATATGGGCGACAAGATCGCGGTCATGGATGCCGGCAAGCTCGTGCAATACGCCAAGCCAGCCGAGATCCTGGCGAAGCCTGCAAGTGCCTTCGTCGAGACCCTGGTCGGCGCCAGCGAGCGGCCGTTCCGGTTGCTGTCGCTCGGTCGCGTCCGCGATGCCGTGGAGAAGGGCTCGGCCGAAGGCGAAGCGATCCCCGGCGACGCCAGCCAGCGCGACGCACTGGCCGAATTGTTGTGGTCGGGCCGGCCGGCGCTGCCCGTCAAAGGCGCCGACGGCAAGCCGCTTGGCCGCGTCACCGTCGACGGTCTGGTGAAACGCGCGGCGAGGCCGGCATGAAGGCCTGGCTTCCATCGCTGCTCAGGCTGGCCTTGGTGGTGCTGCTCGTCGCCTTTGTCACCAATCCCGGCTGGTTCGAGCCACTGCTGAAGCCGTTGACCGAGAACAATGCGCCGGTGATCTACAACCAGGGCAGCCTGCTGACGCTGACATTGCTGCATTTGCGCACGGTTCTGATCGCCACCGTGGCTGCAACCATCGTCGCGGTGGCGCTTGCCATCCTGGTCACCAGACCGGCCGGTGCCGAATTCCTGCCGCTGTCGCGCAGCCTGGTCAACATCGGCCAGACCTTTCCGCCGGTGGCGGTGCTGGCGCTCGCGGTGCCGGCCGTTGGCTTCGGCGAGAAGCCGACGCTGATCGCGCTGTTTCTCTACGGCCTGCTGCCTATCTTCGAGAATGCGCTGACCGGCCTGACGACGCTGCCGGCCAATGTGGTCGAGGCGGCGCGCGGTGCCGGCA
>NZ_RZQG01000665.1:0-3373 GCF_003998635.1 Mesorhizobium sp. M7D.F.Ca.US.004.03.1.1 | reverse complement strand
CTGCAGGGCCTCACCGCCATTCACCGCCATGGCAAGATCGCGCCCGGCGAGAACATCGTGCTGGTGGTGACCGCCTCGGCGCATCGCCACGCGGCGTTCGAGGCAGCGAACTTTCTCATGGACTATTTGAAATCGCGCGCGCCCTTCTGGAAGAAGGAGCATCGCGCTGACGGCTCCGAGGGCGGTTGGGTCGAGGCCAAGGAGGCCGACGACGAGGCGGCCGGCCGCTGGAAATCGTCGGACTAAAATACCGCCGCAGCCATGCATTGACCGCAATCCTTTGGCCAATTGAGCGCGGTTGGTCAGCTTGGGCGTTGACAGCCCGGGGCATTGGCCAACCTGGGCACTGGCGGCCCGGGGCAAGGGAGATGGTCATGCTGGACAGGATCGCGGAGTTCTTCGTCTTCGGTTTCGTGCCTCTGGTCGTCGGCATATTGGCCGTGCCGGAACTGTCTGTTGCCGCCGAAAATTCCGTGAGAGGCGAGGTGATCTATCGCGAGCGCATCGCCTTGCCGCCCAGTGCCGTGCTCTCTGTCCAGCTTGCCGATGTGTCGCTGGCCGATGCGCCGGCCACCATTATCGGCGAACAGAAAGTGAAGCCGGCCGGCCAGGTGCCGATCAGCTTCGAGATCAAATTCGACCCTTCCGTCATCCGGTCGCAGATGACTTATGCGTTGCAAGCCCGCATCACCGTCGACGACAAGCTCCTGTTCATCTCCGATATGCGCCATCAGGTCGATCCGCTGACCGACGTGCCGCAGACCATCATGCTGAAGATGGTGACGCCGAGCGCCGAGCCGGCGGTTTCCGTCTTTGACCAGCTCTGGCTGGTCGACTATGTCGACGGCATCGGTGCCATCACCGCCCCGCAAGCGACGTTCAGGGTCAGCGAGGCCGGCAAGGCAGGCGGCAGCGGCCCCTGCAACACCTATTTCGCCACCGCCAAGGTCGATGGCCAAACGATCGCGATCAGCGACATCGGCTCGACCTACAAGGCCTGCGCGCCGGAGGTGATGGCTGAGGAAAAGGCGCTGTTCGATGCATTGGCCAAGGCAGCATCATACACTGTCGATGCCGGCAAGCTCACCATCGCCGACAAGGATGGCCGCGAGATTCTGCGCCTTAGCGCTGCAAGCTGAGGCATCTTGATGGTCGGGCTCATGGCCTGACCACGGATCTCGGCACGCTGGTGCCGTAGCGAACAGATGCTCTCACTCAGCCGGTGCGAACACGGCGCCGTAGTGATAGGGCGGCACCTCGACCAGTTCGGTAAGCCTGAGGCCACCCGCCTCGGCGGCTGCTATGGTCTGTTCTGGCGACAGCCTCAATTCGGTCCTAGGTCCGCGAGGCTCGCCCTGGACGATCGTTGTTTCGCGCGGGCGCTGGTGCCAGTTGACGATGGCGAAACGGCCGCCTGGGCTGAGTGTCGCCCGCACCGCGCGCGCCAGACGCGGCCGGTCCGGAACGCCGTGAAAGGCGTTGGCCATGAAGATGAAGTCGGCGGGTCGAGACACCAGGCTTGCAAGCTCATAGGCGTCTCCCGCGACAAAGTCGCAATTCGTCGCGCCGCTTTCGGCCAACCTGCGTCTGGCGGCTTCAAGCAGATCGGCATCGATATCGATGGCCACGACATGACGAACCACCCTGGCGATCGGCAGCGTGAACCAGCCGTCGCCGCAGCAGAGATCGATCACCTCCATGCCTGGCTTGATCCCCGTTGCCGAAAGCACGGCGGCGGGGTCGGGCCACAGCGCCTCCCACCAGCCGCTGTTCGGCATCTCTGTGCCCTGGAAGAAGCCCGGAATGGCACTGGTCATGCTGTGGTCCGCTCCATTGTCGGCAATATACGCTCCATGTCGCACCCTGGTACATGCAGTTCGTGCGCGAGACCTGATCCGTTTCAAGCCAATGAAAAAGGCCGGCGAAACGCCGGCCTTTTTTACGGGATCCAAGGTCTGGACTGTCGGCTCAGCCGACGATCTCGGTGTCCGAGAACCAGTACTTGATCTCTTCTGCCGCGGTCTCCGGCGCGTCGGAGCCGTGCACCGAGTTTTCGCCGATCGACAGCGCATGCACCTTGCGGATGGTGCCTTCGGCGGCGTTGGCCGGGTTGGTGGCGCCCATCACTTCGCGGTTGCGCGCAATGGCATTCTCGCCTTCCAGCACCTGCACGATTGTCGGTGCCGACGACATGAACTCCACCAGCTCGCCGAAGAACGGGCGATCCTTGTGGACGGCATAGAAGCCTTCAGCTTCGCGGCGGCTCATCCAGACCCGGCGCGAGGCGATGACGCGCAGGCCAGCCTCTTCCAGCATCCTGGTAATGGCGCCGGTGAGGTTGCGCCGGGTTGCGTCCGGCTTGATCATGGAAAATGTGCGTTCGAGCGCCATGGGTCGTCCTTGTCTGAGAATGGAATTGAGAGTGGCGGGCTCTATACAAGCCGCCCGGCCCATTGCCAAGGGGTGAGGAACGGTCCGCGAAGCGGAGGGAAAGCCAATTGCTTGGCTTTCCGAGCGACGAACGCCGGGAGCGATAGCGAAGGGCAGGCCGCTGCGCTCCCGAAGCTGACATCGGATGGCTGCCATATGAGACTTTGCTTGCTATACTCGCGCGTCGGCGCCGCGCTGAAGTCGGCCCGCATGGAGCAACATGACCATGACAGACGATCGTCAGGAACGCATTCGCAACCGCGCGCATCAGATCTGGCTGCAAGAGGGACAGCCGGCCGGACACCATGAGCGCCATTGGCATCAGGCGGCGGCCGATGTCGACCAGGAGGATGCCGCGGGGAAGGCAGCCAAAAAGCCAACCAAGAAGGCAGCTGGCGCCGGCAAGGCAAAAGCCGCCCCCAAGGAAGCAAAGGCTGCCACGAAGGCCAGCAAGCCAAAGAAGGCGGCGGCCAAGTAAGGCCCCAGCTATCTCCTCGCTGCTGACCTTTTCCGCAGGACATTGACGGCCCTCGTGCTGCCTTGCGGCAAGGGCAGGCGTTGCGGCGTCACGCCGCCGCGGCCACCTTTCGTCCCAGCCCGCCATGCAGGTCGAGGCAGCGAGTGAACCACTGCGCCACCACGTCGCCGTCGTCGAGCAGTTGGTAAGGCGAGGCTATGCGCGCCCATTGCAGCGCGCCGAAGACGATATAGTCGGCAAACAGCGGCGAACCGCCACCGATGAATGGCTGATAGAAGAGCATTGAACGCAAGGGTTCCAGCGAGGCCCTGAAAGTGCCGAGCCCGGCGTCTCGGGCTGCCATCACGTCTTCCAGCCGCTTGCCGAGACGCTGCTCCCGGTTCTGGCGGAAATAGACGGCATTTTCCGCGTCCTGCATGGCATGAAGGTCCATGATCGCCGCGGTGGTCACATAGGGATGGATGG
>NZ_RZQG01000664.1:0-3375 GCF_003998635.1 Mesorhizobium sp. M7D.F.Ca.US.004.03.1.1 | reverse complement strand
GTTCTCGTCGGATTCCCGAATCTTGGCCTCAGCCTGTGCAGCTTCCTCGGCGGCGATACGTGCCGCCTCGGCTGCTGCCTCGCGCTCGGCCTTCTCGACCGCTTCGCGTGCCAGCTTTTCCTGCTTCAGCCTCGCCTTCTCGGCCTCGCGGATTTCGCGAGCCTCGAGGATCGCCTTGCGTTCGGCCTGCCGCGCCAGCACTGCGGGATCATCCGCCGCCGGCTTTGCCTTGAAGCGCTCGAGGAGCGCCTTCTTTGCCTCGTTTGCGGCGTTGCGCCGCTCGAAAACGTCTTTTTCCCTGTAGATAGCCAAGTCCACTTCCCTGAAGTCAATTCGCGACGCTTACATACGCGCGAAAACCGAGAGTTCAAGCGCCAAAACGGCATGGCAGCCATGAAATTGTTGGCTGTTGCACTCGGGAGACGCCTTTTCGGCCTAAACCGACATGCACTGTTCACCGTCCGCCCCTCTGGCGGCGAGGCGGGTCGGTCGCTACCTCTAGCCACAAAACCCAACATCAGGATGACATCAATGGAACTCGGTCTCTACACCTTCGCCGACGTCAGCCCGCAGCCGGGTCCCGGCGCCATCGGCCCGCATGAGCGGCTGCGCAACCTGATCGAGGAGGTCGAACTGGCCGACCAGGTCGGCCTCGACGTCTTCGGCCTCGGCGAGCATCACCGGCCCGATTATGCCGCCTCGGCACCGGTCGTGGCCCTGGCCGCGGCCGCCGAGCGCTCGAAGCGTATCAAGCTGACCAGCGCGGTCACCGTTCTGTCTTCCGATGACCCGGTGCGCGTCTTCCAGCAATTTGCCACGCTCGACCTTCTGTCGGGCGGCCGCGCCGAGATCATGGCCGGGCGCGGCTCGTTCATCGAATCCTTCCCGCTGTTCGGCTACAACCTCGAGGACTATGACGAGCTGTTCGCCGAAAAGCTCGATCTGCTGCTTGCCATCCGCGATAGCGTGAAGGTCACCTGGTCTGGCAATCTGCGTACGCCGATCAATGATCGCGGCGTTTATCCCCGGCCCTTCCAGGACAGGCTGCCGGTGTGGATCGCCATTGGCGGCACGCCACAATCGGCGGCGCGCGCGGGTGCCCTTGGCCTGCCGCTGGCGCTCGCGATCATCGGCGGCGAGCCGGCGCGCTTCGCGCCGCTGTTCGATCTCTACCGTGAGGCCGCCAAGCGCGCCGGCAGCGATCCGGCGGGCCTTGCCACCAGCATCAACGTGCACGGCTTCATCGCCGAAACGACCGAGCAGGCGGCCGACGATTTTTACGGCCCGCAGGCGGAAGTGATGAACCGCATCGGCCGCGAGCGCGGCTGGGGACCGACATCGCGGGCGCATTTCGACCAGTCGCGTGGTCCTGATGGCGCCTTGTTCGTCGGCAGCCCCGAGCAGGTGGCCGAGAAGATCGTTGCTCAGCAGAAGATCTTCGGCAATGACCGCTTCCTGCTGCAGATGGCGATCGGCACCATGCCGCATGCCAAGATCATGAAGGCGATCGAACTCTACGGCACCAGGGTGGCGCCGATCGTACGCAAGGAAACGTCCAAGGCCGCACCGGCACTGGCTGCGCCCGTCGCCTGAGCCAATGGCAAGGCCTACGGGCGCAGGCCTTGCCGGCTAAAGGAACCTTGAAGCCACGTCAGCGTTTTCCACCGACGGATGGCACCAATTGCGGTGCGCCGTTGAGGGACCGTGATGAAAGCCGAACCCGCCGCTTTGAGCACAGGCGTTGCCGAGGTTGACGACGCGCGCGTCGCGGCTCGTGCCGACACGCATCTGATGCGTTCACTGCTGATCGGCATCTTCCTGTTCATGGCCATCTACGCGCTCTACTTTGCCCGCGCCTTCTTCATGCCGGTCATCCTGGCTTTCCTGCTGGCTCTGACGCTGACGCCCATCGTTCGGCTCCTGCGCAAGCACGGTATCCCCGAAGTGATTTCCGCGAGCCTTCTGGTGCTGTTGTCGATCTGCATCTTTGCCAGCGCCGGTTACCTGCTCAGCAGCCCGATCATCGACCTCATCAACAACACCTCGTCGATCGGCCAGCAACTCACCGAACGGCTGGCGCAATTGCGGCAACCGTTCGAGAAGATCATGCAGATCTCGCATCAGGTCGAACAGCTGACCGAGACCTCGCAGGAGCCGGGCATCCAGAAGGTGGCGGTGGCGCAGTCCGGCATCATGTCGGCGGCGGCCAGCAACATCCTGTCGGCGGGAACAAGCCTCACCATCATCTTCGTGCTGTCGCTGTTCCTGCTCGCGTCCGGCACGATGTTCTATGAAAAGATCATCCAGTCCTTCGCCCGTCTCAGCGAAAAGAAGCGGGCGCTACGCGTCGTCTATGACGTCGAGCGCGAAATCTCGCACTATCTGCTCACCGTCACCATCATCAATGCCGGTCTCGGCGCCGTCATCGGCCTTGGCCTGTGGGCACTAGGCATGCCCAACCCGCTGGTCTGGGGCGTGGCCGCGGCATTGCTCAACTTCCTGCCCTATGTCGGAGCGCTGATCACCATCGTGCTTGTCACGATCATGGCGCTGATCAGCTTCGACACAATCGCCTACGCACTGCTGGCGCCGGCCTTCGTGCTGTTGTGTGACATCGTCGAAGGCCAGTTCGTGACGCCGATGGTGGTCGGCCGGCGCCTCGAGATCAACGCCGTGGCGATCTTCATCGCCATCGCCTTCTGGTCATGGCTATGGGGCTTCGTCGGCGCGCTGATGGCGGTGCCTCTCCTGGTCGTCATCAAGGTGTTCTGCGATCATTTCGATGGGCTGAGCCATGTCGGCAATTTTCTCGCCGCGCAGCAGACGACCGTCGTCGAGGAGGACGACAACGCCGACACCGAACCCGCGAAAGGTTGATCAATATTTTTGAATTTGCGGCGTCGCCGGGCGCTTCCTACATGCGGTCCTGACACAGGATACCGTTCATGACCGACCTTTCCGTTCTCGATCTGTCGCCGATCATCGAAGGCAGCGATGCCTCGCAGTCGCTGGCCAACTCGCTCGATCTTGCCCGCCATGCCGAGCGGCTGGGCTACAAGCGCTACTGGCTGGCCGAGCATCACAACATGCCGGGGATCGCCAGTGCGGCAACCGCTGTCGTCATCGCCCATGTCGCCGGTGGCACGAAGACCATTCGCGTCGGTGCCGGCGGCATCATGCTGCCCAACCATGCGCCGCTGGTCATTGCCGAGCAGTTCGGCACGCTGGCCGCCTTGCATCCGGGCCGTATCGATCTCGGCATCGGCCGGGCGCCCGGCACCGATATGGGCACGGCCCGTGCCTTGCGCCGCAACCTCGAGGCCGGCGTCGACAATTTCCCGCAGGATGTCGTCGAGCTGATGGGCTATTTCCAGC
>NZ_RZQG01000663.1:0-3382 GCF_003998635.1 Mesorhizobium sp. M7D.F.Ca.US.004.03.1.1 | reverse complement strand
ATTCGAGGATGGTCCGCCCCGGTTCCAGCACGGGTGCCGGATGCAGGTCCTGCGCTGTCGACGTCATGACAATCCTCCCAGATTGGTCTCACGGTTGGCAGGCGGCGAGGCTGTGACACACCTCATTTGCAGCCTAGCCCAAGGCAGCGGATTGCCAAGCCGTTTGTGCCGAAGCTGATGTTTCCGGGGCGCGAGGCCCCGGAAACAGTTTTCGTGCCGATGCTTACTTGAGCTTCGGGTTGAGCAGCGCGTCGATCTTGGGGTCTTTCATGTTGGCCTTGGTCACCAGATTGGCGCCGGTGTCGACATTGGCCTCGACCTTCTCGCCCTTCGAGGCGGCGAGCGCCGTCTTGATGCCGTCATAGCCCATCCGGTACGGATCCTGGACAACGAGGGCGGAAATGACGCCGTCATTGAGGAACTTGATCAGCTTCTCGTCGCTGTCGAAACCGACCAGCGCCAGCTTGCCGCCAAGGTTGTTTTCGGCGACAGCCTGACCGACGCCCTGCGCCATGATCAGGTTGGAGGCGAAGATGCCCTTGAGGTTCGGGTTGGCGGTGATCAGGTCGGTGGCGATGTTGAGGCCGGTGGTGGCCTGGCCGTCGGCATATTTGTCGGCGACCAGCTTGAGGCCCGGATATTTGGCCTTGAGCTGTTCGGTGAAGCCCTGCTTGCGCTGTTCGAGCGAGCCGGCGCCCGGTGCGTTGGTGATCAGGGCGACGTCGCCCTCGATCTTGCCGCCGTTGGCGGCGCCGATGGCGGCTGCGAGGCCGTCGGCGGCGACGCGGCCGCCCTGCACATTGTCGGTGGTCAGGAACGAGGTGAAGGCCTTGGAGTCGGCGCCGGAGTCGATGCCGATAACCTTGACCTTGGCAGCGGCTTCATCGATCGGCTTGCCAAGCGCCTTGAACTCGGTGGGCGCAATGACGATCGCCGCCGGGTTGCTGGCAACGGCGTTCTCGAGGATCGAGACCTGGCCGTTGACGTCGGTCTCGGCCTGGGCGCCGAGTTCCGGCACGTTGACGCCGAGATCCTTGCCGGCCTTGCGGGCGCCGGCCAGAACGATCTGCCAGTAGAAGGACGTGGTGTCCTTGACGATGATCGGGATGGTCACATCCGCCGCCGAAACCGGCGCCGAATGCATAACGCCGGCGAGCATCGAAGCTGCTGCCAACGCCATAACGGCGCGGCGGTTGAGAATGCTGGTCACGAATTTCATGAGGTTCCTCCCTAAGTCGCCCGGTGAACGTTACGGAAGCTCCGTCCGGATAGGCGTGGCCCAAACAGAACTTTATCAATAAAAAACAGTTGCCATGTTTTGATAGTGCATCAATCCAGCCGATGCAAGCGATGTTTGACCAGTCCTCGCGAGGCCTGGCAGAGGCAGATCCACCGCGCTGCTCCTCCCTTGCCGCTGTCAAACACTCCCGTTTCCGTTTCGCGAATATATGGAATATTAATTCCACATATTCGTCAATATGGAATGTTCATTCTTTCATGGGATCGCAAGAATGTGAAGCCCGGGTCACCGTTCACTGCGGGTGGATACGCGTTTCACGCCAGCTCCTGCACCAGCGTATAGGGGCGATATTTGGCGTATTCCGTCTCCGGCACGTCGATGTCGAGCAGTTCGAGGTTGCGCGTCAGGTTTGCCAGCTTGGCGGTGCCGGTCAGCACGGTGGCGACCGCGGGTTCATGCAAGGGGAACTGGAACGCAGCCGCGGCCAGCGGATAGCCGCCCTCGGCGGCGATCCGTTCCATCGCACCGACGCGGTCGAGCACGTCATGGCTGGCAGGGCGGTAATCGAAATGCGCGCCTTGCACGGGCCCGGTCGCCAGGATGCCGGAGTTGAAGACGCCGCCGATGACCAAGGACGTCTGTTGCGCCCGGCAGAGCGGCAGCAACTCCGCTTCGGCGCTGCGGTCGAGCAGGGAATAGCGGCTGGCGAGCAGAATGCAGTCGAGTGGCGCCTCGCGCATCACGTCGAGACAGATCTGCACCTCGTTGACGCCGAGCCCATAAGCGGAAATGACGCCGGACCGTTTCAACTCTTCGAGCGCCTTGAGGCCGCCATCCATCAGCTCGCGAAAGTGCAGCTTGGTCTTCTCGACACCATGTGTGTAGACGCCAATGTCGTGGACAAACAGGATGTCGATCTTGTTTAGACCAAGCCGCGCATAGCTGAACTCGACCGATCGCATGATGCCGTCATAGGAGTAGTCGTAGTCGAGCGCGAAGGGCAGCGGATCGACATAGGAGTGATCGGGAACCTGATCTTCCGGCACCGGGCGGAACAGGCGGCCGACCTTGGTGGACAGCACGTAGGAATCGCGCGGTTTGTAGCGCAGGAAGTCGCCGAAGCGGCGCTCCGACAGACCGAAACCGTAGAAGGGTGCGGTGTCGAAATAGCGCAGGCCGGCTTCCCAGGCGCCCTGCAGCGTCTCCATCGCCGCTTCACGCGAACAAGCGCGGTAGAGACCGCCGATCGCAGCACCGCCGAAACTGACCTCGGTGACCTCCAGCGCTGTCTGGCCGATGCGGCGTCTTTCCATGCACAACCTCCCCGTTGCCGGCCGTTGCTCGGCTCGGCAGTCTACTCGATATCAGTACAATCTAATCTAGAGCGTTGCGCCAAGATGCCAGGGCACGAACTCGTTGTCGCCGTAGCCGAAATCCTCGCTCTTGGTCTTGCGGCCGGAAGCCGTCTCGACGATCAGTTCGAAGATCTCGCGGCCCATGCCGGCGATGGTTTTTTCACCGGAGGCGATGACGCCGCAGTTGACGTCCATGTCCTCTTCCATCTGGTGATACATGGTCGAATTGGTGGCGACCTTGATCGACGGCGTCGGACGGCAGCCGAAGCAGGAGCCGCGGCCGGTGGTGAAGACGATGACGTTGGCGCCGCCCGCCACCTGGCCGGTGGCCGAGACCGGGTCGTAGCCGGGTGTGTCCATGAACACCAGGCCGCTGCCGGTGACTTTTTCGGCGTAGCCGAAGACACCGTTGAGCGGCGTCTGCCCGCCCTTGGCGACCGCGCCGAGCGACTTCTCCAGGATGGTGGTGAGGCCGCCGCGCTTGTTACCGGGCGAGGGGTTGTTGTCGATCGAAGCGCCATGCTTGGCGACGTGATCCTCCCACCACTTCACGAAGCCGTCGAGCTTCTGTGCGATCTCCGGCGTTGCCGCGCGGTAGGCAAGCAGATGTTCGGCACCATAGATTTCCGTCGTCTCGGAGAGGATGCCGATGCCGCCGACACCGGCCAGGATATCGACGGCCGCGCCCAGCGCCGGATTGGCCGTAATGCCCGACATGCCGTCGGAGCCGCCGCATTGCAGGCCGACGACAATCTCGCTGACCGGGATCGGCTCACGCCTCAGCTGA
>NZ_RZQG01000662.1:0-3384 GCF_003998635.1 Mesorhizobium sp. M7D.F.Ca.US.004.03.1.1 | reverse complement strand
CCGCCATGTCGGTCGACCGCGCCGCCGACATCCTGCGCGAGCTCGACGAGCCGGCCCGTTCCGAGCTGCTCGGCGGGCTTGCACCACCGCTGCGCGTAACGCTGCTTTCCATTCTCGGTTATCCCGAAGGCAGTGCCGCATCGATCATGACGACGGAGTTCGTCAGCGTACCCTCGGACTGGACCGTGGGCCGCACGCTCGACTACATCCGCAAGGTCGAGCGGACGCGCGAGACCGTCTACGCGATCTATATCGTCGATCCGGAAACGCACCTGCTTGTGCGGTCGACCGGCCTGCGCCGGCTGATCACCGGTGAGCCGGACGACTCGATCATGACGGTGGCGCCGGATCGTGTTCCGGTGACGGTCAGCCCGCTGACCGATCGCGAAACCCTGGCACAGACGATCTCCAAATACGATCTGCTTGCCGTCCCGGTCGTCGATCACGGCAAGATCCTCGGCATCGTCACCATCGACGACATCATCGACACGATGATCGAGGAGACGACCGAGGACGTCCATCGTTTCGGCGGCATGGAAGCCCTCGACGAGCCGTATATGAAGATGAGCTTCCTCGCCATGATCAAGAAGCGCGGCGGCTGGCTGTGCGCGCTGTTCATCTCAGAGATGCTGACGGCCAACGCCATGCAAAGCTATGAGGGCGAGTTGGAGAAGGCGATCGTGCTGACGCTGTTCATCCCGTTGATCATGAGCTCGGGCGGCAATTCCGGCTCGCAGGCGACGTCGCTCGTCATCCGGGCGCTGGCGCTGCGCGAGATCGGTCTTCGTGACTGGTGGCGGGTGGCGCTGCGCGAACTGCCGACTGGCCTCGTGCTCGGCGCCATGCTGGGCGTGGTCGGCATCTGCCGCATCGCGCTCTGGCAATATATGGGCTTCTACGACTATGGCCCGCACTGGCCGCTGATCGCCACGACGGTCGGCGCGGCACTGGTCGGTATCGTCACCTTCGGTTCGCTGTCGGGGTCGATGCTGCCGTTCGCCTTGAAACGCATCGGCTTCGATCCGGCCAGCGCATCGGCCCCGTTCGTCGCCACGCTGGTCGATGTCACCGGGCTGGTGATCTATTTCTCGGTGGCGCTGGTGATCCTGCGCGGAACGCTGCTCTGAGCGGCACACCTGTCTCCGCCGCCGGCCATCGCCGGCGGGGGTTCCGACCTTCCCTGTGTCAGGCCTGCCTGCCATAGATCGCGTCGCGCAGTGCATCGGGGAAGGCGCCCGTCATGCCTGATATGGCGGTGTTGGTCAGCGTCACCACCGTCAGGTCGAGCGTCGGATCAACGAACCAGGAATGACCGTAGACACCGCCCCAGCGCCAGGTGCCGGCGGCCTGGGGCGTCGACGCGGCAAGCGGGTCGCGCAGGACGCCAAATCCGAGACCCCAGCCCCAGCCGGGCATGGTGGTCTCCAGGCCCGCTATTGCGTCCGTGGTCATAGCCGCTGCCGTTTCGGGGCGGATGACCGATCCACCCCTGGAACGCAGCGCCTCAAGAAGCTTGAGGACGTCGCCGGCGGTGCCGTTCATGCCGGTGCCGCCCGAGGCGAAAGACGCGGGATCGAAGACGCGCCCAGGCGAAAATGAGATGGCGCCATCGCCGAAGGGCACGCGATGTTGCTCGCCCATGGCGATGGCCTTGCCGGGTCCATCGGCGTAAGGCGTCACCAGCCGCGATCGATCGCGCACGACAAAGGCTGCGTCATCCATGCCGAGCGGCTGGACGACCAGGCGATCGACCAGCTCCGGCAGGGTGGCGCCAGTGGCTCTCGCCATGGCCTCGCCCAGCACATCCATCGCCACCGAATAGCCCCAGCCCGTTCCCGGCACATAGGACAGCGGCACCGAGGCGATGCGGCTGAGGTTCTCGGCCATCGAAAGGCCGGGCTGGTCAAGACCGTCGGAGATCCCGGCGCGATGATAGGGTCCGTCGGCTGCCTCGCGGAAGCCGTAGCTCAGGCCGGCGGTATGCGTCAGCAGCTGTCGCAGGGTGAGGACGTGCTCGCTGCCGTCCGCCAGTTTCGGTTTGAATTCAGGGATGAATTTCGTCGTGGGATCGTCGAGGCCGATCACGCCGGCTTCGACAAGCGCAAGTGCCGCGGTCGCGACGACGGGTTTGGTCACCGACGCCAGCCGGAAGATCGCGTCCGCCGCCATCGGTTTCTTGGATTCGCGGTCCGCAAGGCCGGCGGCGCGGCTGTATAGGGTTTCGCCGCGTCGGGCGACGAGGATCACCGCGCCGACAATGCGCTCCTCCTCGACGGCCCTATCGACAACCTGATCGACGCGTCCGCCAAAGTCATGGTCGAGCGGTGCGGGCATTGATTGCTCCCTTGGCGACGAGCCAACCGGCATCAGCCGACGCGCTCGCCGTCCTTCACGCGATAGGTCGGCTTGTACATGGTGACCAGTTCTTCCGCCGCTGTCGGATGCACCGCCATTGTCCGGTCGAAATCATCCTTGGTCAGCTCGGCTTTCAGCGGAATGGCGAGAAGCTGCGCCATCTCGCCGGCATCCGGCCCCAATATGTGGGCGCCAAGCACTTTCTTCGACGCGCCATCGACCACCAGCTTCATCAGCATCTTCTCGTCGCGCCCGGACAGCGTGTGCCGCATCGGCCGGAATGTCGCGCGGTAGATTTCGATGTCGGAGAATCGTTTGACGGCATCGTCCTCAGACAGGCCGACGGTGCCGATCTCCGGCTGTGAAAACACTGCGGTCGCAATCGTCTGGTGGTCGGGTGCGGTCGGATTTCCCTTGAAGGCGGTTTCGATGAAACACATCGCCTCATGGATCGCCACCGGCGTCAGTTGTACGCGGTTGGTGACGTCGCCGATCGCCCAGATGTTGTCGACGTTGGTGCGCGAGTATTCGTCGACCGCGATCGCGCCGGTCTTGGTCATCTCCAGACCGATGCCTTCCAGGCCCATATTCTCGGTGTTGGGAATGCGGCCGATGGCCAGCATCACCTGGTCGACCGTCAGCACCTTGCCGCCGCTGACGAGCGCGTCGAGCCGGCCGTCCGGCCGCTTGCGCACCCATTCGGATACGGAATGGCAGAGGATCTTTATCCCCTTCTTCTCCATCGTCTCGTGCAGCATGCGCCGCAGATCCATGTCGAAGCGGCTGAGGATCTCCTTGCCGCGATAGACCAGCGTGGTGTCGACGCCGAGGCCGTGGAAGATGTTGGCGAATTCGACGGCGATGTAGCCGCCGCCTTCGATCATGATCGCCTTGGGCAGCTCCTTGAGGTCGAAAGCCTCGTTGGAAAAGATGCAATGTTCGTGGCCGGGCAGCGCCGGATGCGCCGCCGGGCGGCCGCCGGTGGCGATCAGGATCTGGTCCGATGTGACGGTGCGATCCTCGCTGAGA
>NZ_RZQG01000661.1:0-3385 GCF_003998635.1 Mesorhizobium sp. M7D.F.Ca.US.004.03.1.1 | reverse complement strand
AAATACACCAACTGGTTGGCCGGCACCCGCCATTGGCTGGCTGGCTCGAGGGTCACCTATGCCGATCTCGCGGCCGCCGCAACGCTGTCGGTGCTCGATTATCTCGGCGAGATCGACTGGCGTGAACACGCCGCAGCGCGCGAATGGTACACGCGGGTGAAGTCGCGACCCTCCTTCCGGCCGCTCCTGACCGACCGGGTGCGCGGCCTGTCGCCGGTGTCGCATTATGCGGACCTCGACTTCTGACGCCGCAAAACTGCGCGCGCTGATCGACGCAGAGGCGCGCCGCGCCGGCTTCGATGCCGTCGCCGTCACCACCCCCGATGCGATCCCGCTGGCGCCTGCCCGCCTTGCCGAATTCGTCGCCGATGGCTTCCACGGCTCGATGGACTGGATCGCGGAGACGCTGCAACGCCGTGGCGAACCGACCGCACTGTGGCCGCAGGTGCGCTCGATCATCGTGCTGGCGATGAACTACGGCCCCGACCATGATCCGCGCGGTGTGCTGGCCAAGCGCGACCGCGGCGCCATCTCGGTCTATGCGCAAAACCGCGACTATCACGATGTGATGAAGGGCCGGCTGAAGGAAATCGCCGGCAAGATCGTGGCGCGCGCCGGCGGCGACGTGAAGGTGTTCGTCGACACCGCACCTGTGATGGAAAAGCCGCTGGCCGAGGCCGCCGGGCTCGGCTGGCAAGGCAAGCACACCAATCTGGTCAGCCGCGAGCATGGCTCCTGGCTGTTCCTCGGCACCATCTTCACCACAGCCGAGCTTACGCCCGACCGCGCCGAGATCGACCATTGCGGCTCCTGCCGCGCCTGCCTAGATGCATGCCCGACCGATGCTTTCCCGGCGCCCTACCGGCTCGATGCGCGGCGCTGCATCTCCTATCTCACCATCGAGAACAAGGGACCGATCCCGCATGAATTCCGCGAGAAGATCGGCAACCGCATCTATGGCTGCGACGACTGCCTCGCCGCCTGCCCCTGGAACAAGTTCGCGAAAGCCGCGTCCGAGGCCAAGCTTGCCGCGCGCGACGAATTGCGCGAACCGCCGCTCGCCGACCTGGTGCAACTGGACGACGCTTCCTTCCGCGCCTTCTTCTCCGGTTCGCCGATAAAACGCATCGGCCGCGACCGGTTTGTCCGCAACGTGCTGATCGCCGCCGGCAATTCCGGCGATGCCTCACTTGCCGGCGCCGTGCGTGCCTTGCTGGACGACGCCTCGCCACTGGTGCGGGGCGCGGCAATATGGGCGCTGGCGCGGCTGGTGCCGGCCGCCGAATATTCCGAACGGGCCGCCGCCGGCCTGAAAACCGAGAGCGACGAAGCCGTGCGCGATGAATGGCGCCTGGCCCGGCCAACCAGGGCGCATGCATGAGCGAAAAACAGATATTCATCTTCGGCGCTGGCTATTCGGCCAGGGCCTTTGCTGGGGCTAACAAAGGCGCCGCCAGGATCTTCGGCACGACGCGCTCAGCGGACAAATTCGAGGTGCTGCGGCAGGCCGGCATCGCTCCGCTGCTCTTTGACGGTGCGCTGACCGAGGAAATCGGCGATGCGCTGGAAACGACGACGCATCTGCTGATTTCGGTTGGCCCGGAAGAGGCCGGCGATCCCGTTCTGAAAGCCGCGCGAGAGGTAATCGCTCAAATGCCGGCGCTGGAATGGATCGGCTATCTCTCCACGGTCGGGGTTTACGGCAATTATGACGGAGCATGGGTCGACGAAACGGCGCAATGCCGTCCGGTGTCGAAGCGCTCGGTGATGCGGGTTGCTGCCGAGCAGGACTGGCTGCGATTGGGCACGGACATCGGCCGGCCGGTGGCGATCCTGCGGCTTTCCGGCATTTACGGGCCGGGCCGCAACGCCCTGGTCAATCTGGAAAACGGCAGCGCAAGGCGGCTGGTCAAGCCGGATCAGGTGTTCAACCGCATCCATTGCGACGACATTGCCGGTGCGCTTTGGCAGCTGATCGAAGGCAATACAGGTGGCATCTTCAATGTCACCGATGACATGCCAGCGCCGCCGCAGGATGTCGTCGCCTATGCCGCTTCATTGATGGGTATCGAACCGCCGCCCGAAATTCCCTTCGACGCCGCCCAACTTTCGCCCATGGCGCGGTCCTTCTATGGCGAGAACAAGCGTGTCGCCAACGCGGCGATCAAGGCGGCGGGCTATCGCTTTCGCTTTCCGGATTACCGCGCCGCCTTCGACCATATGTGGGCAAGCGGCGACTGGCGCGACGGTGACGCGCGCAGCCCGATGAAGGGCTGACGATCGAAGCGTGGGGCTTTGCATGCTATGATTCGGCCTTACAGATTGCGGTGGGGAACCGGTTTCATGAAGACAGCGATGCTGCCATTTCTCGGCAAAACGCCCCTGTTGGCCGCTGCGCTCGGTCTGCTTGCCCTGGCAGGGCTCGCCACGCAGCCGGCGAGTGCCGAAGAACGGGCAAAAGATCTGTTCGGCGCCAAGAAGCTGCCGGCCGCGACCGCTGCGCAGTCGATAGGCTTCTATTCCAAGGGCTGCTTCGCCGGCGGCGTCGCCATTCCGATGGATGGTCCGACCTGGGAGGTGATGCGGCCGTCGCGCAACCGCCGCTGGGGCCATCCGGCGATGATCGCGGTGATCGAGCAATTGTCGCGCGACGCAGCAGTCGATGGTTGGCCAGGGCTTTTGATCGGCGACATTTCGCAGCCGCGCGGCGGCCCGATGATGACTGGGCATGCCTCGCACCAGATCGGGCTGGACGCCGACATCTGGCTGACGCCGATGCCCAGCCGCCCGCTGTCGATGGCGCAGCGCGAAAGCATGAGCGCCACCTTGATGGTCGACGAGAAGACCCATCTGGTGAAGGACGCGCTATGGACCCCGGCACATACAAGGCTTCTGAAGCGCGCGGCCAGCTACAGCCAAGTCGAGCGCATCCTGGTCAATCCGGGCATCAAGAAAAAGCTCTGCGACACCGTCAAGGGCGACCGCAGCTGGCTGCGCAAGGTGAGGCCGTTCTGGGGCCACGACTATCATTTCCACATGCGCATCGGCTGTCAGCCGGGTTCGCCCGGCTGCAAGGCGCAGGAAGCGACGCCGGACGATGATGGCTGCGGCAAGCCGCTGGCCTGGTGGTTTACGCAGGAGCCGTGGCGGCCCAACAAGAACCCGGATGCGCCGAAGGCCCGCGACCTGATGACGATGGCGAACCTGCCCAGCGAATGCCGCGCCGTGCTCGACGCGCCGGGGCCGGCCTCTGCCGAGGCGGCGACCTACCACGGCGGAAGCGTGCCGGTTGCGGTGGCCGCACCTGAACCCGAAGCGCCGTCACTGCCCGCCACCGCGGCTAGTGGTATGACTGGACTGCCAAGCGCGGTGAACGCCTTCACCG
>NZ_RZQG01000660.1:0-3387 GCF_003998635.1 Mesorhizobium sp. M7D.F.Ca.US.004.03.1.1 | reverse complement strand
GCTCAATCTGTGCAACCGCAAGCCGGTGGAATTGGCCATAGACGGCGGCGCCACCATAACAGTCGAAGCCGGCAAACCGCCTGTCATCGACGGCAAGCAGGAACACCGCATGCGTGTCGGCTGCGGCTCGGCAACCATCGGCATGTTCGCCACGCAATGGCGTGGCCTGGTCGACGAGGTGGTGGTGGTCGACGACCACATCACCGGCGTCGTTTCGGAGCATCAGGCCGGCAAGGTGCTGGGCTGGCAGGATACGGGTATAAAAATCATCGGCCGCCGTTCGACGCCGGGCCGCTATTTCAAGGTCTCCGAGCCCGGGTTGGGCTGGGGCGGCACCAGCATTTCCGACCCGCTGTCGATTCTCGGCGAGTGGAATGCCAAGAAGGGCGCGCGGCCGGGCCTGTCGCTGCTGATGGTTTCGACCACCGGCGAGCAGTTCGCCTATTACGAGCTCGACGACGAACTGAAGCCGGTCCAAAAACCGTTTCCCGAACGGCTGCAAAAGTCCGTCGGGCTGATCGAGGACAATTGTGAGCCGGCTTTGTGCACCGTGCTGTTTATCGGCGGCGCCGGCGGTTCACTGCGCGCCGGCGTCACCGAAAACCCGGTCAACCTCACCCGTTCCGTGCAGGGCCTGACCACCTATGTGACGGTCGGCGGCGCGCCGGTCTATGTCTGGCCGGGCGGCGGCATCACGCTGATGGTCGATGTCACCAGGGTGCCGGAAGGCGCCTTCGGCTATGTCCCGACGCCGGCGCTGGTGGCGCCGATCGAATTCACCTTGCGCCGCGACGACTACATCAGGCTGGGCGGCTACGAGGCCGAGATCCGCAGCGTCGAGGATATCGTTGCCAAGGGTGGCGAATACCTCAATCCGCGCCGCGGCACCGGTGCTACGGCCAGCAATCCATGGCCGCCGCTGGCGCAATTGCGCCGCGCGGCGTCGAACGAGACCGGATGATGGACGGCCCGCAAACGCATTGGCTGCAGGACGGCAAGCGGCTGCATCTCAACCACGGGCCGATCGACCTGATCGTCGAGGCCTTTGGCGAAGCGGATGAGTGTCGTGCTGCCTACACTCAAGCCGTCACGCGCTTTCAGACGATCCTGATGGAGTTGGTCGAGGAGCTCCCCGAATTGCGGCTCCCGGCGTTTTTCCTGGCGCCGCGCACCTTCGCCGGCCCGACGGCGCACCGCATGGAAGCAGCCGTCATACCCCTGGCGGAATGCTTCATAACACCGATGGCCGCAGTTGCAGGATCGGTAGCCGACGAAATGCTCGCCGCATTGCTTGCCGGTCGCAAGCTCGATCGCGCCTATGTCAACAATGGCGGCGACTGCGCAATCCATATCGGCAAGGGCCAGTCGATGGGCTTGGCGATCGCCGGCACCGGCAACGGCATCGCCGACCGGATCACGATCCGCGCGGAAGATGGCATTCGCGGCGTCGCCACCAGCGGCTGGCGCGGCCGCTCCTTCTCACTTGGCATTGCAGACGCCGTCACCGTGCTGGCGCGGACTGGCGCCGAGGCCGATGCGGCGGCGACGCTCATTGCCAACGCGGTGGACCTGCCCGGCAATCCGGCCATCAAGCGCATTCCCGCACACGAACTGTCGCCTGACAGCGATCTCGGCGCGCGCCTGGTGACACATGGCGTCGGCACGCTTGCACCTGGCGAAGTGGTGCGGGCGCTGGACAATGGCCTTGCCGTCGCCGAAGATTTTCGCCGGCGCGGCCTGATTGCCGGATCGGCGCTGTTTCTTGGCGGTGAGATCCGCATCAGTGGCTCGGTTGCGCTTGCCGCGCCCAACAAAAGTTTGAGGGAGGAAGTTGCCCATGCCTGAGTTTCCGATCCGCAAGATCGCGGTGCTGACCGAAGAGATCTTCCATGAGGGCGGGCCGCTGGCCAAGGTGCCGCGCCGCCGCGCCGCCGCCATGGCGCTGGTCAAGAACCCATTCGCCGGGCGCTATGTCGAGGACCTACAGAGTGCCATGGACGATCTAAAGCCGCTTGGCCTGCTGCTTGCCGACCGGCTGATCGCGGCGCTCGGCGGCGACGTGAAACAGATCGACGGCTATGGCAAGGGCGCCATTGTCGGCACGGGGGGTGAGCTGGAGCACGGTGCACTCTGGCATGTGCCCGGCGGCTACGCCATGCGCGAACGGCTCGGCGACGCCAAGGCGATCGTGCCGTCGGCGAAGAAGGTTGGCGCTTTCGGTTCAAAGCTCGACGTGCCGCTCGGCCACATCAACGCCGCCTATGTGCGCAGCCATTTCGATGCCATGGAAGTCGGCATCAGCGATGGCCCGCGCCCCGACGAGATCCTGTTCTGCCTCGCCATGACCTGCGGCCCGCGCGTGCACGACCGCATGGGTGGCTTGGCCGCCGGGGATATCAAGGCCTGGGACGGGCTGCGGTGAGCACCGAGGACAATCTGCTGAAGCTGGTCGAGGTCGAGACGCCGGACGACCAGGATTACCTCTTGCAGGAACAGGTCGGCTTCATCCTGCGCAAGGCGCATCAGCGGCATGTCTCGATCTTTGCCGCGCATATCGGCGATCTGACGCCGCCGCAATTCGCCGCACTCGCCAAGCTGCGCGATGTCGGCGAGACCTCGCAGAACCAGCTCGGCACGCTGATCGCCATGGACGCGGCGACGGTGAAGGGCGTCATCGACCGGCTGAAGGCGCGCGGCCTGGTCGAGCTTTCCAAGCACGAGGTCGACAAAAGGCGGCTGCTGGTCAATCTGACCGCGGAGGGGCGCGACGCCATCGAGCGCCTGATCCCGCTGGCCCGCGAAATCACCCAGGAGACGCTGGCGCCGCTCTCGGCCAAGGAGATCGCCACCTTCATGAAATTGCTGGCCAAGCTGGCTTAGATCGTCCTGCCGGGCGCCAAAAAGCACCCGGCAGGACGTTTTGGCTCAGAGGCCGTTGTCCTTCAGCACCTGGGCGGCGTTTTCCTTGGTGATCTTCTCGGTCGGCAAAGTGATGGTCTTTTCGACCTTCTCGCCGTTGAGGAACTTGATCGCCTGGCGCAGGCCTTCGGCGCCGGGGGTGACATAGGTGAAGGTGGCCGTCAGCTCGCCCTTGTTCACCATTTGCACGCCTTCGTTGGGCAGACCGTCGATGCCGATGAACTTGATGTCCTTCTCGCGGCCGACATCCTTGGCAGCGAGATAGGCGCCGTAGGCCATCGGGTCGTTGTGGCCGTAAACGAGATCGATCTTCTCGTTGCTCTTCAGCGCGTTGGCCATCAGATTATAGGCTTGGTCCTGCTTCCAGTCGCCCGATTGCTGGTCGAGCAGATATTTGATGCCCGGCTCCTTGTCGGTGAACTCGTGGAAGCCGTTATGGCGGTCATGCGCCCGCCGGGGGCCCCTGCC
>NZ_RZQG01000065.1:0-13781 GCF_003998635.1 Mesorhizobium sp. M7D.F.Ca.US.004.03.1.1 | reverse complement strand
CTAGGGGGCAGTCTAAAACCCGCTTCCGACATTACGAAACGCGTTCGTCGGCGGCCTTCTTGATGGTCTGGAGATTGGTCGTTAGAGTGCGCAACTGGACACTCCTTTTCGTCGCCTCCAAGCTAACATTGGTTAGTTCCTGCACTTGCGCCTGAAAAGCAGTAGCATCAGCTCCGCTTGTATTGCCGGGAGTGCCACTGTTAGTTTTATCGGTATTGCCGGCGCTACTGGTATTGGTATTGCCTGATTTTTTATTATTATCAACTGCAGCCATGATCATTCCTTTTTCTGTTGGAGTTGTGCCGTCAATAACGGCCTGTATGACCTCACGCCGGATTTCCCGCGTCAGGCATCTTCTGTGTCATCCAAAGCTTCATCGGCCTCAGCCATCGCATCGTTCGCGAATTGGAACGCGAACGATCGCAGGATACTTTGGAAGGCTTCACTTTGTGCTGCAGACTGTGAGTTGTCTTGAAGTTGATCATTTGAAACGGTCCGGTTATCCGCCCGATCGTTCCCGCCAGCTGCCTTGCCATCATTCCCACCAGCTGGCTTGCCATCATTGCCATCAGCCGGCTTGCCATCACCAGAATGCTCGGATTTCGAATCCCCATGGCCCTTTCGGATCAAGGAAGTCCCGAGGTTGCCAACTCCACTCCCAATTGCTGCTATCATCAGGTACTCCGGCATTTGCCATTGGCGGCGACGTGTTAAAGGTTAGCCTCGATCAAGCTAAGGGCGGGAGCTTTCGAGAACCTGACGGCTTTTGACAAAAACCGGCCAGCGCAAAAACGTATGCTCTGCAGGATGTTGCTCTCGCATCGAACAGTCGACCACGATCTCGGCTGTTCGGCCAATCCCGCCGTCCACGCATGCCGCGACCGAATGGCAGCCGCAGCAGCTCGTTTGCATCCTCGATGCTGTGGTGTCGAACAGGAGACACGGTCCACGTGCTGCATGACCGCAATGACCGTATTCTTGCTGGCTCCACGGGCGCACGCAACGAGCAGGAACTCGGTCTTTGCATCACCATTCTCTCGCCTGCACATCACGGCCCGGCGCGGTGAGCTCATTGGCTTCGAGAAGGTCGGCGACCGTACGAACATGGGATGGTCTGCCGGCTTTGGGAGGCCGGTGCGGATCCTCTTCTCACCATATCGAAAGCTTGAAGCGGTCGGATTTTCTTGCCCTGTTCGTGAGAACTCCCATCGTCAGCTAATCGTCAGCCAAGCGGTCTATCTAGGCCGGCCGTGCCTGACCTTCGGATCCAAAGGTCCCGTCTCGACACTTTTTGTAACTATAGATCGAAATGGTCCGCGTGATACGCAACGCACACGCTTCTCTGAAGCAAATGTGTGACTTTGTCGGTGGCGAACGAGAGGAGTGACGCATCAATAAAATCGTCAGGCACGTGTCTAGGAAGGGGAGCTAGCCGAGTTGGTCTGATTTCATTCGCTGTTCCTGGAAATCGGCGGACTGAAGCGCTGATAATCTCAGGACATCGATGGCAACGTTGCGAAAGTCCTGTGAGCTCGGGCCAATCTTGGCCTGCTACTGAGAAGCACTTTGGCGGGAACATTACGCCGTCGCGGGTCTGGCTGACCGTGACGTTAACCGAAAGATGCCGCTGGTCTCGTCAGCCGCCAGCACAATAGCAGCACATTCTCGCCTACTACGGAGACGCAATATGAAGGGCATTGGCCGACCACGGAAATCGCAGGCTGAAACTGGAGCCAGCCGCGCGGGGCGGGCGAGCAGTTCCCTTTCGCAATCAAGTCTTGCTGCGGGAGAAGGTGGACAGTCATTCGATTCCGTTGTGGAGCAGATGCGCTCTGGGGACGCCGATAGGAGGCCCTCCTCCCTTCCAGTTGCGCGCGGTCCAGGCGATGCCCGCGAAAGTCTGCCAGGCGCCTCGATTGGCGAAGATCAAATCCTGAACACACCGCCACGTGGAGCCGCTGCGCCACCACGCGGAACCGTAGCGCCACGTGGCGCAGCCGCAAGGCGGCGCGGTTCTCCCTCCATGTCTGAGGGCGAAGCCATGGCGCCGGTCGGTAGCCAACTATCAACCGCGCAGGTGGAAGGCACCAGCTCATCGTCAAATAAAGATATCAGTCCGACACAGCTCAGAATGAACAGTCTTGTTCAACAACTGACTGATTGCGAGGCTGCGGCCAGGAAAACCGACGTCCCCGAGGAGGCGGTGGAGCTGATCAGTGGGGTCGTCGATGCAGCCTCAGCAATTCTGGAGTACCGCGCTAGCCTGCCTGCGGCTGAGGCGCAGACAATTATGCCAGACGACAAGGTGCGTAGATGTTGCCAGATCGTGTGCGACGCCGCGAATGAAGTAGACAAACTTGGCCTGTCGACGATCACGAAATTGGACAAAAAGACCAAGAAAGCGGCAGGTATGGTCGATAAACTCTACTCCTACTCCCAGGCGGACCGGCAGGAGCTGTTGATTTTAAATGTGGAGAACCACCATACGGCGGCAATTAAGTGGTGGGAAAAAAAGGCATGGCGCTCCGAACGGCAGCGATCCGCCTGCGCTGCCACCGCTAGCCTATCCAGTGGAACGCCCGTGATGCGGGAAGCCGAGCGGTGCGCACTGCGGCTGCGTGCCGGCTCGGTACTGAGTGTCAGGATCTGGCTGGTCCGTGAGCGGATCGGTCTTGCGCGGGCCAAGATTGAACTGCGGGCGAGCAGGTTCGAGCCAGATTTGAAGGAACTCCTCGTCGGTCGAAATGGAGTGGTGCAGCTGATGGCAAGCGCCGCTCAAGAAGCTCTTCGCGCCCTCTCTTTGGCGAAGGGCATAATGGATGATGGCAAAACACTCAACGCTCATGATTGCGCGGTTGTAGAAAAAATCATGGAGCGGCTTTCGGATTTTGGATTGGCGTTGCACGAGGTGCATACCAAGCTAAGCCATACCTACCCAGATGCCGGCCTCCCATTGAAACTGTTCGAACGGATCGTGGACGATGCATGGATCACTGCGCACGATGCCATGCACTTGTTGAACCTGCAGTCTCCGCCGTCAGCCATCATGGCGCCACAGGCCCAGGCGGGCGCTGCGATGCCGGCCAGGGCAGGCGCTGCGATACCGGCTGACACTGCTGGTACGGCTGCAGTGTCAGAAGGCACTACAGCGCGAAGGAAAGGGAAGTCAAAGCATAAGTCGGCAGCTCGCGCCGGGACTTCTGCCGCCGGGCAGCCATCAACACCAGTCGCTGCGAACGCCGGCACAGTGCCAGCAGCCAAGGTTCTCGCGCGCTCGGATCAAGTTGCGAGTACACAGGTGAGAGCGCAAGAGGTGGCTGCGAGTTCGTCGGGGGCAGGCTCGACAATCGGGGGCGCCGCGTTGTCAATGGAGGTATTGACGGAGCGGCTCAAACGATTGGACGAACTTTTGCAGTTCGATCTGGCCGGTCAGCAAAGCGTCGTCTCCCAAGTGCGCCAGATGAAGCCTGAGGAGGCCGGTAAGGTCGTGGACGATGTGGCCCAGTACCTGCGAGCCCAGGCCATTGAGATGCAAACCTGTCTCGCCGGGTTGCAGGGGCGTAATGTACGCCTGCTACTCACCTCCACCCAGCTACCCAAAGTGCACGAACGCACAGACCAGCTCAAAGGGTTGCTGAACATGGTGCTGGGACAGGCCAACGCATTGAATGAAGGAAAAGCCGGCATTACGACTGATTGCATGAAGACCTACGCATTTCCGGCGCAAAAATACCTGGAACATTTGTGCAATGCCGACGAATTGATGCCGCCGGAGGCACCGGTCGCGCTGCGTGGCGAGCCAGGAAAGCTGTTTGAGATGAAGCTGCAGCCCAAGATGCTGGTCAATGGTGCGATGCCGAGCCCGATGTGGGTGCACATCCACACGAGTCGCCCCGTCATGGCCAGAAACTTGGAAGGGCTGGCTGATTCCGAATTCACCGCTTGCCACGTTAAATCCAACGAACAGCGCGGCTACAATCGAGAGCGAGAGGAAGCCGATGCTAGGTCCGGTCGCGAGAAGGTCATAATTCATCGCGGCAAACTCACCCCCGCTTTCTGTAAGTCCTTGTTGACCTCAGGGCTTGGCCGCCAACCACGCCATTCGCGTGCCGAGCTCCCGTCGGCGCAGGCTGCATGACAGGGCACTCAGAATGCGGCCGGCCACGCTGTGAGTCAGCGAGCATTTCTCCTGGCCAAACCGCGAATGCCGCTGCGCGAGTTGCGGTCCGGCGATTGGAGTCGATCGGCTACCGTCAGGGCCGATTTGCGATGTCGCGTTACCGGCTGTTGACGTGGCGGCGTATCTTGCCTCCCATCCAACTTATCGCCGAGATCGCGCCGCCAAGATCGAGGCGGAAGGTCTTCCTGCGAGCGCGGAGCAGGCATAGCCGATCCGATCGGGATCGGCGCATCGCAACGACCCAACGGTGTGGTGGAGAAAATTGGATTCGGGAGAGCTCGGTTCCAAGAGGCGGAGTTCCGGCCCGAATACAATCCGCTCGCAAGCACCCACGATGCGCATCCGCAGTTTATTGTCTGGGAGATGGGCTGGATTGCTCGGCGGCGCTGGCGCTAAGGCGGGGCTGTCGCCGGACAATTAGCATTCACTGCCAACAGCCTTGCAACCGTCACCAGTTGCAAGGCTCGGCGGCGGGTCGACAAATCACATGAAATCGTCGTCGGACCCGCTATCGCTGCTGTCGCTATCCTCGGTTTTGTGGAGATAGAGTGGAGGTTTGCCTGCACGCTGCCACTCACCGGCACTGTTCTTCGTCCATTTGTCGGGATGCTGCGTAGGGTCAAGCACCAGGTCGCCATGATCCACTTCAACAAACCCCATCGTCTGCGCGCGCGCTTGTGCTTCCGGATTAGCCGCACGCCAATTCAGCAACGGTCGGTCGCCGTCTATCCGAAGTTGATGCTCCAGCAGAATATCGCCCGCATTTTCGACGAGCGGATGGGCGACTTGAAGATCCACTATGGAAGTGACCTCAGTTCGACCAGGAAATTGTTCCCGCCAACTTTCCGATTCGAACTCGTTCATGCTGAATCCGCCTTCCATTCTCAGCAGTCCGGCACTCCGGTCTCCCAATTGGTAACTGAAATATCGCGCGTGCTCCGTATCTCGACGGATGCCATATTGCTGAGCAACGTCCGCGGTGCGCCTGGCTCGTGACGATACGAACTCCGAATACTCTTGAGGATTGTCGGCGATGTGCGTGATTTCATCACCATGAAATTGCCTCACCTGTCTCCTGAAGGAAGTCCTGTTGATCTCCACCACAGGAGGTCGGGAATTGAGGGAGTATGCTTGGGGAGCCGCCGATGATGAGGCGCCGCTACCTTCCGATCCGGATAAGTGCATTCGGGCAAATGTGTCCGCGAACCCTTCGCTTCCTGCATCCGATTGCTCGCCGGCATTATGCGCGCGGTAACTATCGGATGAGCCACCAATTCGACCATACATGACGATTCGTACTCCTATGTTTCGCAACCGAGCTCAAGTTAGCACGGCTGTTCAACATAGGGCGCTTAGTTGACGACTAGCTGACGAGGGCATTCCAACGGCTGCACCAATCAAATCCGCACTGCCGGCCTCAAAACCTCGGACTGCGCCACGCACCGGCCAGCAGAGGCTGCAAGGTCATGCCCGGAGGACTTGCCGTAGTTGCTGGGTGGCAGATCCGAGGGGAGTGATTGCCCCAGGCCCGCGGTTGCGCGGTTGGCCTGACAGAGACACTGGGGCACGGATGGCCAGCCGACATTTGCCACTAGCATGGAGCCAGGTCAGTTTTGAACTGGGCAGTCGTGGACTTCCATGACTAGGCCAAGCCTGCGGCAAAGAATGCTTTCGCGACAGGCTGGAAATATTGCATAGGAACCGCGTGGCCGAGTTTTGTAGTGCCTATCAGCTGACGCGCTAAGACATGGTCATGGACGATCGTCAGGCGTAGTGCCCGCGCCTCGCTCAACACATGTGAAACGCGCTCACCTTCGGCACGGCAAACTAAGAACGGCACCCCGGTTTCACCGCGAACGTAACGCAGACCGATCAGGACCGCCCTTCCTGTTAAGACCAGCGTGGCGCGATGCACGCCAAGCGCAGGCTCGTCGGCCGCCTCCTCGCGGATGCGACGCTGTTCACCTTTCAACTCTGGCGCTCCTTGCTGATCCTTCGACTCGCGCGTCACTTCGGTATTGGTCATGCGCATTTCGCGCAGATACAACGCGCGCTGGAGCAGAAGATCGATCAGTCCGCCGACCAGCAGTGCGCCGGCGCCAATTCCCATCAGCAATTTTGTCTCCATAAAGATGAGGCCAACACAGCCCATGCCGCAGATCGGCAGAGGGACCATTGTCTTCCACATCCCGAGAAGGACAATGGAAAAGGTTGCGCTGAGAACCAATACCTTGAACATGGTCTTGCAGACTTCGACCATGGAACGAGCAGACCCCAAGCGCTTCAGCCCTTCAAAGGGGTCAATTTTCTTAAAGCTGAGCTTCATCGGCTCCAGAGAGAAGACAAATCCACCATTGGCTAGCAGGCTGGCCAAAATCACCGCGGCGACAAGGGTTCCAAGCAGCGGGCCAACAGCCGCGACTGTGAGTTGGACGAGCACAACCAATGCCTGCGGCACCGCGGTATCGAAAGGTAGGCTCTGCAACTTGGTGGCTAATAGGAGCGCTTCCCGGCATTTGTCCTCGATCACGCTGCCTCTTAGCCAAAGGTAGCCGAGCCCAGCGCAAGTCCCGACCGCGCGGACGAAATCGGAGCTACGTGGCAGCTGTCCTTTTTTGCGCGCTTCACTTAACTTCTTCGGGCTGGCGGCGTGTGTCTTCTCTTCACTTGTGTCGCTCATGGCAGCAATTTGTCGAACCACTCCAGCACGCCGTTGGCACGTGTGACCTCCAGTTTCATGCTCTCCACCAGATAGGCAGCGTAGGTGACCATGAGAACTGGAAAGACAATGTTCTTGATTGCCGGAGACAGTTGGCTCGCCTTAAATTGCGGGGCAAAGCGACGCAGCAGCATCATCGATATATCAATCAGTATCAGGAAGAACACGACAGGCCCCGAAACCAATAATGCCGTGCGCATTATGCTGTCGAGAAGCCCCAACAACTCCATTGCTCCTGGCCCGCTCAGTGTCGGGTGAAACTGATACACCGGCCAGATCAAGTAGCTGCGGTACAGGACACTGATCAAAGTTTCCAGGCCTCCTGATCCGACGAATATGGCAATCGCAGTGATCCCCAGAAAAACGCCCATCGCGGAAGCCTGACTGTTCGTCGCGGGATCGGCCGAAGCGGTCGGGCTGCTGATGCCGCGTTGGTTGTCGATAAGCTCCCCGGCAGCCTGAAGGCCCCAAAGCGGAATGCCAAGAAAAGTGCCAAGGAGTACACCGACAAAAACTTCCTTGAATCCGAGCAGGGTTAGCTGGATCAGGCGCGTATCAGGATCCAGCGCCGGCAATCCGCCGCTGACGTGTGCCAGGCATGGTAGTGCGAAGCCAACAGCCAAACAGCCCCGGATCAGCCCACTGATCTGCGAGCGTGTGAATACGGGAAAGATCAGCATGATGCCCATCGCGCGGGCTGCCCCAAGACCTGCCGCAACGACGAGTTCGAAAGCCGTCTGGATCAGAATTTGAATATCGGCCGATGGCGCGTCCATGGGGCGGACTAGTAGCTAAGTGTCATTGCGGGAAACTCGGTGAAGATCTGATCGGCTAGCTCTATGAGCGGGGCGCTTAGCACAGGAGCAAACAGCCCAATCACCGCGACAACGACCAGAAGCTTCACGGTGAGCGGCAAGCTTTCATCCTGGATCTGCGTCGCCGCCTGGAGGATGCCGATGACGAGGCCGACAACCACTGATGCAATGAGCGGCGGTAGAATCCAGATCATGAAAACCACCAGTGATTGGCTCATAAGAGTAATGATGCTGGATTCAGTGATGATCAGCCTCCCGGTAACGTATAACTCAGCACAAGCCCATGCATCAATTTTGACCAACCATCAATGGCAACAAACAAGAAGATCTTGAACGGAACAGATATAACAGTTGGTGAGACCATCGACATACCCATTGCCATCAAGATAGTTGTCACTATCAGATCTATAACAATAAAAGGCAGATAAAGTAGAAATCCTATCTCAAATCCGCGCTTCAATTCTGATAGCAAGAAAGATGGTACAAGTATTGCAAAGTCATCAGGCGTGGCTGCAGCGTGCATTTCCTCTGGCCAGACCTTTTCTGTCGAAGATAGGAAAAATCGCCGCTGCTCTTCATTTGTGAATTTCTTGAGATGCTCGCGCAAGGGCTCACTTCCGGCTTTAGCGGCGCTTACCCAGTCGTCGAATGTCTGATAGTGGAGCTTGGGATCCGACATGCGGTCATAGGTCTGCTCAGCAACGGGCGCACTAACGAACATAGTGAGGATCATCGCCGCGGCGTACAGCACCACATTGGGTGGTATGGTCTGGGTCCCGAGCGCATTGCGGACGAGGAAAAGAACAATTGATACCTTTACAAAGGCCGTTGTCGTGGCAACTGCTAAAACCAGCAGACCGAGTCCGGCGGTAACCGCAAGAAGCGCCAGGATTGTCGGCTGAGCTTCACTCATTGCATGCAAACCCGCCACGGAGCCTGATGCCCAGCTCTTCTCCGATGCGGACAATGTCGCCACGCCCGATACGCTGACCATTGGCCACTATGTCGACCGGGCCGTCGATCGGCCATCCAAGTTCAAAAATATGCCCTTCGCCGGCACTTCTTAATTCCCCAAGAGAAATAGGCCAGCGGCCGCATTCAAAGACAAGCACGATCTCGACATCGTCGAGATCCTTAGTAAGCTCCAGTTGCGATCCGGGTTGTGTCATATGCGCACTCTCCAAAGGACACGGTCGCGGGCGGAAAGGCCCCCGCAAGATTAATTCATCGCCGTCAAGATCCGCCTCGGCGCACAACTGGCCGACAGCTAGGGTGATCTGGCCGCGGCCGAACGGCGCAATATCGGGCAACAATGCATCACCGACACATGCGCTTCGAAGAAGCGCCGCAGGAAGGCGAAGCGTGCCGACCTCTCCTGCAACAATGAGCGGGAGCTCTGGAGGCAGCCCGCCCAGCTGCCGCGGCAACTGGGCAAGCAGTTCGCCTAGCGCGCGAAACGCAGGCGGTACTAAGCCGTCAAGTGGCGTGAACAGGAATAGACGGCCCTTGCCCTTGACCGCGCCGAAAATGATGTCGAGTTCAAGATGAGGAGCCAGCATCGTGGCTTCGCATACCCGCACGAGTTGCACGTTCAGACGCGTCGTCTCCTCCAGTCGAGTGACAAGCGGCTCCAGAGCGAGTTCGAGAATTAGCGAAGCAGTTGGCTCGGAAGGGAAGGCCAAGCCGTTCTGCACTGTCGTGATGAACTCCTCTACGAGCGGGCGCGACAGTGACAAGATGACCGTTTCGGCTCCCACTCTCCAGACGCAGTCAAGCATCGGAATGGCAGCAGGTTCCTGCTGCCAGACAAGCCCTGCCGTTCGCACCGATAGCGGCACCTCGTTGATCCGGCTTTGAAACGGCGTGCGCGGCGCTGCTGTATCATTGAGCCACGAGACAACCGTGTGGGACAGTTTCAGAACTGGTTCGAACATGGCGGGTGTGACCGCAGCGCCTATCAAAGACTGCACGGTCGTGTCATTCGGACGACCTCTTGCGACCGTCGGATCCGGTTGCGCGGCATTTAGGCAAGCGACCCCCTCGCATATTTCAGCAGTATCTCATCGTCGGCCTCGATCTCGGCTGCGGCCTCCGAATGAGTCTCGACGGCGCGCCGCACGTCGTCCTCGATTTGTTGCCATTTGTCCCTTGCCGCCGAACATATGACCCATAGCTCCCTCGTCCTGGACGCCGCCATCTCAGCCTCCTCTTGAGCGATTTGGGTATCATCAAGCATCTGCCGTCTGGAATTGATCTCAGCGGCAAGTTGTTCAGTGTGAAGGCGGTGACGGTCGAGCGCTGCGCTAGACAAGTTGTCGAGTGACATCAGATGCTGATAGAGCGCTGCTTCTTTTCTTGAACAATGTTGCTGTATCATTGCAAGCTCCCTAGAGGCATTTTGTACGGCTGAGGCGGCCACATCGCGCTGGGCTTCCTTCTTGGACAGCTCGCCAAGGGCACGACGCTCTTGCATTTCCTTCAGAAGCCGTATACTCGAAGACTGAATCCAGTTTACGCGGTCAGACGCGACATCCATGCGACCGTCTCCTCGAAATCTGACGCGTCATCTTCGCTCTGGCGCAGAAACTCCCTCAGTTCGTCGATTGACGCGACAGCCCGGTCAGTCAGGGGATCTCCACCTGGCTTGTATTCGCCAACATTGATCAAGAACTCGGTCTCGGCATAGCGCGACAGGAGCTCGCGGAAAATGGATGCTGCCTTGCGATGTGTCCCCGAAACGACTGCATCCATGACGCGGCTGCGACTCTGCAGCACATCAATAGCGGGGAAATGCGATCGCGCCGCAATAGCGCGTGAGAGGATGACATGGCCATCGAGAATACCACGCGATTCCTCGGCGATTGGATCACCCGTGCCATCACCCTCTACAAGCACCGTATAGAAGGCCGTGATTGAGCCCCGCTCACCCATGCCGGCGCGCTCGAGCAGGCCTGGCAGCATGCCAAAAACGGAAGGAGGAAAGCCCCGTCGCGTCGGCGGCTCACCCGCAGCAAGGCCTATTTCGCGCATAGCGCGGCAGAAGCGCGTCAGCGAATCCAGCATGAGAGCAACGCGTAGGCCTTGATCGCGGAAATATTCCGCGAGCGCAGTCGCCATTGGAGCGCATTGCGCACGCTCTACCGCCGAGCGGTCGGATGTTTCAACCACGACGACCGTACGGAGAAGGCCCTCTTCACCAAGATTCCTTTCGATGAATTCACGAACTTCCCGTCCACGTTCGCCTATGAGCGCCACTATGACGACGTCAGCGGCGGCACCCTTTACGATCTGTGACAACAGCGTCGACTTGCCACCACCTGGCTCGCCATAAATCCCGATCCGCTGGCCCTCGCCGCACGTCAGCAGACCATCGAGGACACGGACCCCAAGCGGGAATGGCCGCTCAATCATGCGCCTCGTCATCGGATTGGGGGCTCTGCCATGCAGGGGCCGAGTTTCGACGGTCTTGATTTCGCCTTTGCCGTCCAATGGGCGGCAACGACTGTCGATCACGCGACCGAGCAAATCGCCGCCGACGGGCACCTCACGCATTCGGCCAGTGGCCACGACCTCTGCGCGGCTGGATAGGCCCACCAAGTCCCCGATCGGTGTCAGCAATACACCATCACCCGACAGGCCGATCACCTCGGCCTCGAGCGACAGCCCGGTTCGCGGGTCCTCTAGGAGGCAAAGTTCCCCAATACGAGTGTCTGGCAAGACGGCATGAACCAGTGTGCCGATAGCCCGCGTGATCCGACCGCGCACCGCACGCGTGTCAATTCGCTTGGCCGCAGCCCTCAAAGACGAGATTGCTGGAACGAGAGCTCGAGTGTGGGCGTCAGCGTTATGTTCTGGGACGGGCTTTCTCATAGCTCGCCTTTCTCACAGAGCGTCCCGAAACCAAGGCGCAGCGCGCGCATCTGGGCGTCAAGTCCAAGGTCAACATTGCCGTACTCGCTCCACAGCACGCAGCGTTGCGGCGACAATGTCGGGTCGGGCTCGATCCGCACCCTTGGTCGACCATCCTGGCCGTCGCATCGAGCAAACTCTCGTGCAAGCATGTCGACTTGCATGGGAGAAACATGAAGGCAAACGTCGGCGCCGCTGTATTGACACTCTATGGCGTGACGAACAGCCCTCACCAATAGCTCGCCCGGATCGAAAGCGCCGATAAGATCGCTCAATATTTCCATCACGAGCTGCGGCAATTCCTGCTCCAGAGCCGCCTTTCGTCGCGCGATTTCGGAGATTGTCTCCGCAATCAACCCTGCCATCTCCTCGGTGCCTGCATTCGAGCCCTCCATGTGGCCGCGCGCCCACGCCCGCTGGTAAACCGCGCGTGCCCAGTTTCGAACGCGCTGCCGATGCCGTTCTGCCGCGGCAAGGGCTTGCGCGGCGCTGTGCCAGGTTTCGAGCTCGCTCGCGGGTATCAGTGGTCCGACTGGACGCATCTGCGGCGCTATTGGCCCCTCGGAAAGTTCGACTGTCATTTCACCGGGGTCTCTGTCTCAAAATGAGCTACTACAAGTGAAAGCAATTGGCCGGCGGCGGTCCAATGCTCATGTGCTGGAGTCTCCGCGGCAGTCCCCTCGGGCAATCGAAGAAGCACGCGGTTACGCTCGGTCGCTGAACTGTCCTGGAGCCAAGCTCCAAGACATGCGTGTCCATCGTATTCGATTTGCTGAGCGAGTTTTTCTGGGTCCGAGATCAGTCTTTTGTCAACAGCATGCAGCAGGTGTCGGATTCCGAATGCGTGTGCATCCACGCCGATGCGTTTAACAAGGATGGCAAGCTCAGGCTGAGAGACAAACGCGACCAGCGAACGGGCATGCCAGATACTACCAGCAAGAAGGGTCGCTCGATATGGATCATGCCCGCGTAGAAGGTCCGGCCTGCAGCCGATGTGGTTCAGATCCACGTCATCGTTGCCCAGCAATTCTGCCAGCCTTGGATGCAGTCTGGAACACTTCTGCAACTTCACTAACGTTTCGGCCGATAACGCTGGATCAAGACGCGCCGCAAGACGGGTTGGATGGGCCGAAGCCGCAAGCTCGCTCGCGCCCGGAAAGTGCGGACCATCAGGTCGGGCGGTCTGTATAGGCATTGGCAATGAGATGTCACCCACGTCCAATTGCAGGCATTCTTTTGCGAATGGCCTCGACAGCAGAAGCATCCCGGCGCCCCTCGACCTTGGAAACGCCGGTTGATTGCTTGCGCCGACGCGTAACAACGCCGATCAAGAGATAACAGGCCACGGCGAATACGGCTGCGGCAAAACCTGTTACGGTCGCCAGAAGTGGCGCAGGAAGAGGTAGTGATGCTTGTGGCAAAACAGCAGTCGGATCGGGCCGTTGCTCGTGTGCGGAACGTTCTACCGGCACCAAAACCACTTCCACCTTATCGTAGGACAGGCCTTCGATGCTGTCGGCTACAAGCATCTTTATCTTTGGCAGCAGAGCCGCGACATTTGTTTTTGCGTCGTGCCTGATAAACACCGAGGCCGAGGATGGCGTGGCACCGGCTCGCACAAGGTCGTTATGCGGCAGCACGACGTGAACACGTACAGAAAAAACGCCATCGATATCGCTGATCGTCCGCGACAACTCTTCGCTCAGGGCATACACGTAACGGGCACGCTCTTCGGTCGGCGAGGCAATCAGGCCTGATCCTTGGAATATCTCACCGAGGTTCTTGAAGGATTGGCGCGGCAGCCCCTTGGCGTTCAGAAGGTTGATTGAGAAGGCGAGCAGCTTTTCGTCAACCTGGATCGTGCTGGTTCCATCCTTGGCGACCACCCGGATCGCGGCGACCCCGTTGTCTTCAAGAAGTGCGAGCATTTCATTTGCCTCACGCTCTTGCAATTGCGTGTAGAGGTCGGCTTTGCAAGCAGTGAGGGCGACGAGAACTGGCAGCATGACAAGTCTAACCGACCGCCACCCTGACAGGCCACGCATGATTTCGCCCTCGGCCAAGCCAATCATGCGCGCGGTTCAGCCTTCCTTCAAAAGTTTATTCACGGATGATGTGACGCCGCTGACGCCTTTGGAGATAAGCGCCACCTGGGTGA
>NZ_RZQG01000659.1:0-3395 GCF_003998635.1 Mesorhizobium sp. M7D.F.Ca.US.004.03.1.1 | reverse complement strand
GCACATGGCGCCCGTCGCGAAACACGGTGACGCGGCTGGCCAGATGCATGACCTCGTCGATGCGGTGCGAGATGTAGACGATGGCGACACCGCTGTCGGCAAGCTGGCGGATGATGCGGAACAGCCGCTGGCATTCGGCTGGCGACAGCGCCGAGGTCGGCTCATCCATGATCAGGATGCGTGCCGACATCGACAAAGCCTTGGCGATCTCAACCAGCTGCTGTTCGCCGACGCGCAAGGCGCCGACGCGGGCTTGCGGATCGAGTTCGATGCCGAGCCGCTGCAACAAAGCACCCGCCGCGCGGCTGCTCGCCTTGCGGTCGACGATCAGGCCCGCGATCAGCTTCTCGCGGCCGAGGAAGATGTTGTCGGCGACGCTGAGTTCGGGCACCAGGTTGAGCTCCTGGTGAATGATGGCGATGCCGGCATCCTCGGCGTCACGCACGCCGGCGAAGCTGACGGGGCGGCCATCGACGCTAACCGTGCCTTCATAGCCGGTGTAGACGCCGGAGAGTATCTTCATCAGCGTCGATTTGCCGGCGCCGTTCTCGCCCATCAAGGCATGAACCTCGCCGCGTCGCAGCTCGAAGCCGACATCGACCAGGGCGGCGATGCCGCCGAAGCTCTTGGAGACGCGCTCGGCGCTCAGAACGGTGTCTGACCGATCCGCCGCACCGTGCTCCGGGGAAAGGGAACTCGCGTGTTCCATGACAATGGCGGCCTCCCTTCCGTCGTCGTCAACTTCCCGCAAACGCTAATCTAAACGTTTCGATCGTGTCAAGCCGATATCCGGTGACGGAAGTTTGATGCATTTCGATTCTTGCTAAAAAAGGTGGTATTCCGTAGGTATTGGCAGCAAGGGGTAACGAAACGTTTCGAAAATGACAGCGTCAGGGCGAAAAAAGCAGCGTAGATCCACCGCACCCACAATGCTTCATGTGGCCGAGGCGGCGCGTGTCTCGGTCGCCACCGTGTCGGCGTTGATCAACGGCACGGCGACGGTCAGTCCGGAACTCAGCCAGCGCATCGAACAGGCGATCCGCGATATCGGCTACAAGCGCAATGCGATCGCCCGCAGCCTGAAGATGGGCACGACCCGCACCATCGGGCTGACCGTGCCGCACATCACCAACCCGTTCTTCACAGATGTCGTCTCGGTCATCCAGCAGGCCTTCGACCGGGCCGGCTATGCCGTCATGCTGTGCTGCACGGACGAGGATTTGAACACCCAGGACGACCAGATCCGGCTGCTGCTCGACCGCATGGTCGACGGGCTGATCGTGGCGCGCGTCGGCGACGGCGCGATCCTCAAGGGGATCGTCGACGACGCCAATGTGCCGGTCGTGCTGCTCGACCGCATCTGCGAGGGCGTCGACACCGATACAGTGGTGCTCGACAACCAGCGCGCGGTGTTCGACGCCATCACCTACCTGATCAACCTCGGCCATCGGCGCATTGGCTACATCACCGGCACATCGGATATTTCGCCGATGCATGACCGCATGGCGGGATACCGCGAGGCGCTGCACGCCGCCGGGCTGCCGATCGCGGAGGAGCTGATCCGCTTCGGCAATTTCCACGAGATCGACGGCTATAACGCCACCATGCAGATGCTTTCCTCGCACGATCGGCCAAGCGCGATTTTTTCCGCCAACAACCCGATGGTGATCGGCACCATGAAGGCGATCCGCGACATCGGCCTGTCCTGCCCGGAGGATATTTCGGTTGCCTGCTTCGACGACTTTCCATGGTCCGACGTGTTCCAGCCGCAACTGACCACGGTGGCGCAACCGGTGCAGGCGATCGGCGAACAGGCGGCCAATCTGCTTCTCGACCGTCTCGCCGGCAACAGGGACGCGCCGCCGCGCAAGCTGGTGCTCAAGGGCCGGCTGATGATCCGCAATTCATGCCGCCCGCTGGGAGCGATGGCACAGAGTGTGAGCGCATAGCGCCCACTTCGTCGGCGGAGTCAGAGCCCAAACGCCTCCGAACAAAGCTCCTGCAGTTTCGGAAAGACGCCTTTGCCACCCGTGATGACCAGCGTGCCCTTCTGCAGCACCGTCTTCGGATCGGGTTTCGCGACGGTGCCGCCGGCTTCCTCGACCAGAAGCATGCCGGCCAGGCAGTCCCAGGCGTTCATGTGCTCTTCGACATAGCCAAGCAGCCGGCCGGCGGCGACATAGGCGAGCATCAGCGCGCCGGACGCATTGCGGAAGAAAACGCCGCCTTGCACCATAAGCGTGCGGATCAGCACGGCGATATTTTCGGTGTCGGCGCGGTTTGAAAATCCGGTTCCGACGGACCCTTCCTTGATGCTGGTCGCAGCACTGGTCCTGATCGGCCGGCCGTTGACGAAGGCGCCGCCGCCCAGCCTGCCGTGAAACGTCTCGCCGGTCGACGGCTCATGGATGACGCCAACCACGGCCTCCCCGTCCCTGGTGCAGGCGATCACCACGCACCAGGCCGGAATGCCGCGCACGAAATTGGCGGTGCCGTCGATCGGGTCGATGACCCAGACATAGCCAGTCTGGCCGGCAACCGAGGCATGTTCCTCGCCGACGATGCCATCTTGCGGATAATCAGCGGCGATTGCGGCGCGGATGAACAGTTCGACCTCGCGGTCGCCGTCCGAGACCAGGTCCTGGTGGCCCTTGCTCTCGATGGTCAGGTTTTCCAGGTCGCGAAAATATTTCAGGCCGAGTTCGCCTGCCCGCCGGGCCAGATCGATGGCAAATTGCATGCGGGCGTCATGGTCATCGTTCATGGGGGCGCTCGATCTTGCGGAAGGGTGGCCTGCCTTTAGCAGAGGCGGACCGCACCTTCCAAGCCAAGAGTATCTCGTACCAGGACTGTCAGGCCGCTTGCGACAGCGATTTATGGGCCTCGGCGAGGATCTCGAACGACCGCACCCGCGCTGCATGGTCTGATATCTGCGCGGTGACCATCAGCTCGTCGGCGCCGGTGCGGCGCACGAAGGCATCGATGCCTTGCCTGACCGTTTCCGGGGAGCCGACGACAGCGCAGGACAGCGCCTGGTCGAGCATGGTCTTTGCCATCGGATCGAGATCGCGGTCATAGTTCTCGACAGGTGGCGGCAGCCGGCCGGCCCGGCCCGTGCGCAGATTGACAAAAGCCTGCTGCAACGAGGTGAACAACAAACGTGCCTCGGCGTCGGATGGCGCGGCAAAGACGTTGAGGCCGAGCATGACATGCGGCTTGTCGAGCTGCTCGGACGGCTGGAAGCGCGAGCGGTAGATGTCCAGCGCGTGATCCAGCTCCGCCGGCGCGAAATGCGAGGCGAAGGCGTAGGGCAGGCCGAGCATGGCGGCGAGCTGCGCACCGTAGAGGCTGGAGCCGAGGATCCAGACCGGCACGTTCTGGCCTTCGCCGGGCAC
>NZ_RZQG01000658.1:0-3398 GCF_003998635.1 Mesorhizobium sp. M7D.F.Ca.US.004.03.1.1 | reverse complement strand
CCGGAAAAGCCTGCACTTTTGGCAATTGATTGCGCCATTGCGACCACTCGCGAAAGTGCTGCACCAAGGCGAAAGGACAAGACGGAATTTATCTCCGCATCAGGCAGGAAGAATCGATCTCAATTCCCCGGCGCGTGGCCGGAAACCTCGGCGCCCGCACCCGGCGGCAGCGCGAGAAAACGCAACGCCGCCACCAGCCCGATGGCGCCGATCGCCAGGAAGGCGATTCGAAAATCCACGAGGTCGAGGGCCGGCCGGCCCCTGGCGATCTGCGACAGATTGAGAACCGCCGCCGCCACCGCGACGCCGAACAGCATCGCCACCTGCTGCAGCATCGAGGACAGCGTCGCCGCCGAGCTGCGTTGCGCCGCATCGATATCGGCGAAGGCCAGTGTGTTGAGTGCGGTGAACTGCATCGAGCGCGACAGGCCGGCGATCAGCATCAGCGCCACCACCAGCGCTTGCGGCGTTTGCGGCGAGATTGCAGCGCAAGCCATGATCGCCGCCGAGGCGATCAGGCCGTTGACGACCAGCACCGAGCGGAAGCCGAAGCGGCGCAGCATCGGCGTCGTCACCGTCTTCATGCCGAGGTTGCCGAGGAAATAGGCGAGGATCATCATGCCGGCGTCGACAGGGCTCAGGCCAAAACCGACCTGGAACAGCAGCGGCAACAGGAATGGCGTGGCGTTGATCGCCACCCGGAAAATGGTACCGGCGGCCAGCGTCGAGATGGCGAAGGTCAGCACCTTGAACGAGGAGAGATCGAGCAGCGGATGCGGCGCGCGCCGGAGATGCCGCACCGCCAGCCAGCCGATGACGATGCCGGCTGCGATCAGCAACACCGTCGGCAGGATACCGTCTTCGGGATGCGCGATGCGTTCGAGGCCATAGAGCAGCAAAGCAAGTCCCGCTGATGTCAGGAAAAAACCCGGCCAGTCGAGCGGTTTGGGGTCGGCCTCGCGATCGCCCGGAATGAAGCGGGCGACCAGCGCCAGTCCGATCACACCGAGGGGGATGTTGATGAAGAAATTCCAATGCCAGGACAGATAGGTGGTGATGAAGCCGCCAAGCACCGGCCCGACCACTGGCGCAAACAGCGCCGGCCAGGTGATCAGTGCCGTGGCGTTCAGCAGCTCCGACTTCGACGCGTTACGCAGGACGAGAATGCGCCCGACCGGCGTCATCAGCGCGCTGCCGAGCCCTTGCACGACACGTGCGGCGACGAACTGGGTCAGGTTTTGCGAGAAGCCGCAGGCAAGCGAGGCCAGCGTGAACAGGACGATCGCCAGCAGGAAGATGTTGCGCGCGCCGAACCGGTCGGCAAGCCAGCCCGACAGCGGCACGAACACCGCCATGGTCAGCATGTAGACGGTGATGCCGATGCTCATCGCCACCGCCGACACGCCGAAGGACTCCCCCATCTGAGGCAGCGAGGTCGAGATGATCGTCGAATCCAGCAGCTGCATAAAGAAGGCGATGGCGACGATCAGCGCCACGCGCCGCGCATTGGTGGCCGTTTCGGGTAAGGCTTCGGTATCGGGAATGGCAGTCATGACGGAACCGGTTTGAACAGCATTTGGCCGGCCGCGTCCAGAGACGGCGCAACAAACTTTCGTGTCGCGCGGCGGCCTGCTATGGGATGAACGGGGTGGCCGAGGAAAGTGTACGCGTAAAATGAAGCCCATCTATATCGACTACCTCAATGCCCTCGACATCGATGCCCTTGCGATGACCGATGGTGAAATCATTGCCGCCGTCGAGGCTGGCCTGGTGGCGCAAGGCAACGGCCAGACGGTGATCGAGCCGCGTGTCCATCTCGAGCCGGACCCTTCCTTCCACGGCCATTTCAATGTTTTGCGTGGCTACGTCGCGCCGCTCGACACCGCCGGCGTCAAGATCGTCGGCGACTATGTCGACAATTATCTGCACGGGCTGCCTTCCGAATTCGGTATCCTCAATCTGTTCGACCCGCGCACCGGCACACCGCGCGCCATCCTCGACGCCACCGTCATCACCGACATGCGCACCGGCGCCGTCACCGCCATCGGCGCCAAACATCTGGCACGCAAGAATTCCAAGGTGCTGGCCCATATCGGCGCGCGCGGCACCGCCTACTGGAACGTGCGCCTGCTCGACCATCTCTTCGACTTCGACGAGATCCGCGTCCATTCGCGCCGCCCGGAAAGCCGCGACGGTTTTGCCGCCAAACTCTCCGCCGATCTCGGCAAGACGGTGACGGCGGTGGCCGACTGGAAGAGCTGCATCGAGGGCGCCGACATCGTCGTCGAGGCCTCGCGGCTGCCGGAGCCGCAGCCATTGCTGAAGACCGAATGGATCAAGCCCGGCGCGCTGGTCGTGCCCTATGGCACGATGAGTGCGGTCGAACTGTCGCTGACCGACATCATGCAGAAAATGGTTGTCGACGATTGGGGCCAGTGCAAGGGCGGCAAGTTCGGCTCGCTGCGCGCCCATGTCGAGACCGGGCGGCTGAGCGAGAAGACGCTGCATGCCGAGCTCGGCCAGATTGCCGCAGGCCTCAAGGCTGGGCGCGAGAACGACGACGAAACGATCCTGTTCTGGCACCGCGGCCTGTCGCTGTCCGACATCGCACTGGGAAAGGCGATGCTGGCCAAGGCGCAGGCGCAAGGCATAGGCCAGAGACTGCGCTTCGCATGACCGCGCTCGTCCTCACCGGAACCAGCGTTGGCGTTGGCGATGTTGCTGCGGTCGCCCGCGATGGTCGCAAGGTGGAGATCGGACCCGATGTCATCGGCAGGCTGCAAAAGGCACGAAAAGTGCTCGACCAGGCCGCAGCGTCGGGCCAGCAGATATATGGCCTGAACACCGGGCTCGGCGCCAATCTCGGCACGTCAGTGGAAGGCGATGCCAGCACCTTCCAGCGCCAGTTGCTGGAGGGCCGCAGCGGCGCGGTCGGCGAAGCGCTGCCGGTCGAGGCCGTGCGGGCAACCATGGTCGCGCGTGCAGCGATGCTGTCAGCCGGAGGCTCCGGCCTTTCGCCTTCCGTCTTCGTCGCTTTGGTCGACGCACTCAATGCCGGCGTCCATCCCGTCATGCCGTCGCTCGGCTCGATCGGCGCCGGTGATCTGGTGTTGATGACAGCACTCGCCCGCATGCTCACCGGCGAAGGCGAAGCAGACTATCAGGGCCGTCGCATGCCGGCGGCCAAGGCGTTGATGATGGCGCGCCTCGCCCCCATCAGCCTGGCGCCCAAGGACGGCCTGTCGTTGATCAACGCCTCGGCGGTGTCCGCCGGCAGCGGCGCACTTGCGGTGACGGATGCGCTGTCCGCCCTTGCCCAGCAACAGCAGGCCGGCGCGCTGACCATGGAAGGTTTTGGTGCCAACCGCACCATCCTCGACCCGCGCCTGCATATGGCG
>NZ_RZQG01000657.1:0-3400 GCF_003998635.1 Mesorhizobium sp. M7D.F.Ca.US.004.03.1.1 | reverse complement strand
GGCCGAGACAATAGACTGGCTCCAGCGTGACCGAACCGTCGCGGGTCGTCTCATGGAAGCCGATGCCCAGCAACTGTTTCAGTTTGGCGGCGACGGCGTCCGAACCCATCGACTGGCAGGATTCCGCCTGACAAAGCTTCAGCACATGCCGGCCTGCCGGATGGCTGCGGTAATCATGGTAGAAGGTGACGACGCCGTGCACCTCGGCCCGGGAAATGTTCAATGCTTCGGCGATGACAGGCAGCGCATCGTGCGGCACATGGCCGAACTCTTCCTGGATGCCGTGAAGGATCGGCAGCAGCGGGCCTTCAAGGCCCTTCAGCTCCTGGATGATCGCGGCCGTGCGCGACGTGATCTCGGTACTTGCAGGCTGCATTGGCATGCAGCGCCCTCCCTATCGTAGCGGTCCATGCGTATCGCCCAAAAACATTAAGTGGTTTTGGAGCAACGACATGCCTGTGCCGCTTTATCGCTAAGTGCTTAAGAAATCGAAGAAAACCTCCGAAATCAATAAAGCGGTTTCGTTGGACGATAGAAGTCTTCTATCGACTGTCATCAGCCAACCTTGTCTAACTCAACGGTTGGCGTGGAAATCGTCCGCCAGCGCCATCGCCTCGTCTAGCAGCGCCGAGACCAGCGGCGTGTGCGGTTCGCGCGGTGTCGCCACCAGGCCGACCGTGTGGCTGGCGTCGGGTTCGACGATCGGAATGGCTCGTATCGGCTCGGAAAAACCGAATGTTTCCGCGAGGTTGAGCGGCATGATCGACGACCATTTGCCAGTGCGGATGTGGGAAAACAGCACGATCATCGAATTGGATTCCAGCGTTGGTCGCACCTGCACGCCGGCTTCGGCCAGATGCTGGTCGATGATGCGGCGGTTCTGCATGTCCGGCGTCAAAAGGCACAGCGGCAGGCTTGAGAGCTCCGCCCATGTCACTTTGTCGCGGTCGGAATAGGGATTTCCCATCGCGGTGATCAGTTGATAGCGCTCGTCATAGAGCGGCACGCTGGTCACCCGCCCCAGCGGCTCGTTGTCGAGATAGGTGATGCCGGCGTCGATGTCGAAATTGCCGAGCAGCGACAGCACCTCGATCGACGTGCGCGACAGCACCGAGAAGGTGACGCCCGGGTGTTTTGCCCGAAACGGTGTCGTCAGCCGTGCGACCATGGCCAGTGCGGTCGGAATGGCGGCGATGCGGATGCGTCCGGAAAGTCCGTGGCGCGCCGCCCGCATTTCCTCGCGCATCGTGCGGGTGTCGCCGACGATGCGGCGCGCCCACACCAGCACCTGTTTGCCCTCCGGCGTCAGTCCCTGGAAGCGCGAGCCGCGCAGAACCAGCATGACACCAAGCTGGCCCTCCAACTGCTTGATTCCGGCCGACAGCGTCGGCTGGGTGACGCCGCACACTTCCGCCGCCCGGCCGAAATGCTCTTCCCTGGCCAGCGCGATGAAGAATTCCAGCTTGTCGATCATGGACGGAAGCTAGAGCATTTTGGCGCCCGCATAAATGCGGTAAAACAAACGGTTGGCGCGAGTCACCGGTTCCAGGAAAACAAGCGAGGAGTGCCCGCACAGATCATGCGTGCGCCGCCTCCCCGAAATACGAAACAACCTATTTGTCCACCAGGTTCAGGATGTTGCCGTCGGGATCCTTGAACCATGCGACCTTCATGCCGTAACCGACATGGACGTCGCCCTCCAGCGTCAGGCCGGGCATCTCATAGTGCTCGAAGGTGACGCCCTTCGACTTCAGTTCCTTGACAACGTTGCCGATCTCGTCGCCAACCATCCAGGTCACCGCCGTTGCCTTGTTGGTTCCGGCAAATTGGGAATGATAGACGTTGAGGGTGGTGTCGCCGCTTTTGTACACGATCAGTTCGCCGCCCTCATCGTGCACCTGTTTCAGGCCAAGTGTTCCCTCATAGAAAGCCTTGGCCCTTGCCAGGTCCTTTACCGCCAGATTGGCCGTTGCGTTGCTGTTTGCGAGCATGGTCGCCTCCTTCTCTTGATTGTCGGTCCTGTGCTGGTCGTTGAAATAGGTCTCTTCGACTGTTTGACGACTGTCGGCTGGCCTGATTGACGGCCGCACCGGCACTCGATCATCTGGAAGACGTTTGATGCTGATGAAATCCGACGGACCCCATCGTTTTTCCGGGCACGCCAAGGCAGCCATTGCTCCACGGCTTGGTTCTGTCCGGAAACTGCATTATCTCAGGCGCAAGCTGCGTAAGGAAAAACTGCCATGTCCGTCACCAAGGAAATCGTCACCGAGCGTCTGAAGACGGTCAACGGGCCGGATTTCACCGGCAACATTGTCGACCTCGGCATGGTTTCGGAGATTTTCATCGCTGACGGGAAGGTCTTCTTCTCGATTACCGTTCCCGCCGCCCGTGCCCAGGAAATGGAACCGCGGCGTGCCGCCGCCGAACGCGTCGTCAAGGCGATTCCCGGCGTCGCCGGCGCCGTCGTCGCGCTGACGGCCGAGAAGAAGGGCGGCGGCATGGAGGCGCCGGTTCCGTCGCGCCCCGCTCCCAGGCCCGCTCCGCCCGCGGCCGCGCCACGTGCCGCTCCCCATGCTCCCGCTTCACACAGCTCGGGCAAACGTGGCGTGCCCGGCATCGAGGCAATCATCGCGGTCGCCTCCGGCAAGGGTGGCGTCGGCAAGTCGACCACCGCCGTCAACATCGCGCTTGGCCTCGTCGCCAATGGCCTGCGCGTCGGCGTGCTCGATGCCGATATTTACGGTCCGTCGATGCCACGGCTGCTCAACATCCACGGCCGGCCGCAGACCGTCGACGGCAAGATCCTGAAACCGATGGAGAATTACGGCCTGAAGGTGATGTCGATGGGCTTCCTCGTCGATGAGGAAACGCCGATGATCTGGCGCGGACCGATGGTGATGTCGGCGCTGACGCAGATGCTGCGCGAGGTCGAGTGGGGCCGGCTCGACGTGCTCGTCGTCGACATGCCGCCCGGCACCGGCGACGCGCAGCTGACCATGGCCCAGCAGGTGCCGCTGGCTGGCGCCGTCATCGTCTCGACGCCGCAGGATCTGGCTCTGATCGACGCGCGAAAAGGCCTCAACATGTTCAAGAAGGTCGACGTGCCGTTGCTCGGCATCGTCGAAAACATGAGCTATTTCATCGCCCCGGATACCGGCAAGCGCTACGATATCTTCGGTCATGGCGGCGCGCGCCGCGAGGCCGAGCGTCTCGGCGTCACCTTCCTTGGCGAAGTGCCGCTCGAGATGGGCATTCGCGAAAGCTCGGACGCCGGCACGCCGGTTGTCGTCTCGAAGCCCGACGGCGCCGAGGCGAAAATCTACCGCGACATCGCTTCGAAGGTCTGGGACCGGGTCAACGAAGAGCGTGGTGCGGCTGCCGCCGCCGTGCCGAGCAT
>NZ_RZQG01000656.1:0-3404 GCF_003998635.1 Mesorhizobium sp. M7D.F.Ca.US.004.03.1.1 | reverse complement strand
GGTTCTATCGCTGCTTAGTGATCCTTCTTCCAGGCGTCGGAATTGACCCAGTAGTCGAGGTTCTTCTGCAGGCGGCCGTCGATGCTGACCTGGTTGAGGAACAGGTTCATCCAGATCAACAGGTCCGGCTCGTCATAGCGGGTGGCGAAGGCAAGCGGCTCCTTCGACAGAAGGTCCGGCATGATGGTGAAGGTGCCGGCCGGATAGGCTGTCGACTGGCCCTTGACCGCCGAGATGTCGTTGACGCCGCAATCAGCCTGGCCATTGTTGACGGCGTCGAGCAGCAGCGGACCGCCGCCCTTGTAGCTCTTGATGTCGGCATCGGGGAAAGCGGTCTTGGCTTCCTTCTCGCCGGTGGCGCCGAGCAGCACGGCGATCTTGGTGCCCTTGGCCTTGCAGTCCTCGGTGGTCTTGAACTTGCTGTCGGCCTTGGTGAAGACGGTGCTGCCCGTGTACATGTAAGGCGTGGTGAACGCGACCTTCATGCCGCGCGCCAGCGTCGGCGTCATGTCGGCGACCAGCAGGTCGGCCTTGCCCGACAGCAGTGCCGGGATCAGGCCGTCCCAGTCGAAGTCGAGGAAGGTGATCTTGACGCCCATTTCCTTGGCCATCAGTTCGGCGAGTTCAACCGAACTGCCGGTGCGCTCGCCATTGGCCCCGACCAGCGAGAAGGGGGGGCCTTGGGTCTGCACGGCGACGCGCAGTTCGCCGCGCTTGGTGATGTCGTCGAGCGTTCCGGCACTGGCCGCGGCGGTGAGCCCGGCGAGAGCAAGTCCGGCGATGAAAAGTCTGGCAATCTTCATTTCGGTATTCCTCCTTGTTTTATTGTTCCACGTTGTTTTTCACCCCGGGGGGGTGCTTTTTGAGCGGCAGCGCCGTTGCCGGCGGCAGCCACCGTTCGAAAATCCTCAGTCCCAGGCCACCGTCTCGGCAACCGTGATGCCGCGCCTGGCCAGTTCGTCGAAGAACCTGATGTCGGGCACATCCAGCAGCGGGTTGAGCAGGCCGGGTTTGGTGATCTCGCCGCGTGCCAGCATCTGCGCCACGATGCTGGCGGGATAGCCGACGCCGAGGCTCATGCCGAACAGGCCGGAAACCAGGTCGCGCTCGATGATCAGGTCCGACGTCACCGTCTTGGCGCGGCCGCCTTCAAGGCCGGAAAAGACATTGCGCATCACGCACAGGTCCTTTTCGCCGGGGCCATATTGCAATTGCGGCCCGAGCAGCCGGCCGAGGAATTCGCGCGGGCTGTTGGAGGTGCCGGGCACCTTGTCTTCGGAGAGGAAGCCGAGCTCCTTCAGCGGCGCCCAGAAGGCCGACCATCCCGGCCAGCGCAACGTGTAGCGGCCGGAGCGGCGCAGCCCCTTGGCCGCGTCCAGCATCTCGACATAGTGCAGCGCATCGCCATTGGGGAAGGCTTCCAGCCTGCCGAGGCCCGCGACCTCGATCTCATGGATGAACGGATTGTCGTGCTGCTGGCCGGCCGGCACCGCGACGCGTTTTCCGTCCTCGATCATCACGCTGTCGCGGTTCTGGCTGACCAGGACCATGTCGAAATTCCAGCTCACCTTGTAGCAAAGCGGCTTCGCCATCGCCTTCGGCTCGGGGATGCCGCCGCAATAGGAATCGATCGAAGAAATCGAAGAAAACTGCCTTGCGGCGCGCGCGTAGAGCACCAGGTCGATGCCGGGGTCGAGCCCGCATTCGGTCATGATCGGGACACCTGCCTGTTCGGCGGCCGGCGCCAGGTCGGCGATCGATTTGGCGTAATTGGTGGTGACCAGCGGCGTGCGGGTGGCGATCGCGGCCTGCACCGCGTCGCGCATCAGCGGCTGCGGCAACAGGTCGATGACGGCGTCGACATCATCGAGCACCGTGGCCAGCGCCGGGCCGATCGCGCCCTCAGGTACCACGAAGCGCACGCGGGCAAGATCGGTCAGGCCGGCAAGCCGGGCAGGGCCGTCCGCTGCGGTGTCGACGCAGACGATTTCCTCAACGCCGTCGCTGGCGACGAGGTCGGCGATTGCCGCTCGGCCTTGCAGGCCGAGGCCGCCGAGTACCGCGATCTTCATGCCGGCTCCTTGCGGTCGTCCGACCAGCAGCCTTCCGGCAGGCTGACCCATTTGTTGCAGGACGCCATGACGACGAAGGTTTCGCTGCGCACCACTTCGCCCGGCTCGCCGGCGCCGGGGATCAGCTCGCTGGTGACGCGGTAGAGGTCGGCGACGTCACCGGCCACCGTCACGTCGACGATGATGTCGAAACGCCCGGTGACCACCGAGGCCGAATTGACGAAGGGCAGTTCGGAAATGCGCTGCGCCAGCTCGCGGGCCCGGCCGCGGCCCTGGGCATTGATGCCGACAATGGCCGAGATCAGCTCGGGCCGCTCGGTCAGGTTCAAGAGCCCGACGATCTTGAGCAGGTTGCGGTCGAGCAGATTGCGCAGCCGCGTGCGCACCGTCGGCACCGAAATCGCCAATATCTCGGCGATGCGGTTGATGCCCGGCTGTGCATCCTGCGACAGCTGCTTGACCAGCCGCCGATCGGTCAGATCGAGATGTTCCCGCAAAGTCCCCGTCTTTCATAAAAGGAAAAAACTTCGGCAATTTTTTTGCTAATGTGCAAATAAGATACGTCACGAATATTTGAAAAGCAAGGCAATGATTCAGCGCTTCTGAGGATGCCGGCGCCAGTCGGCTCAGCCTTGCGGTCACTGGTCCGGCTTAGACGAGTGCTGCCGCCAGCAGCTTCGCCTGTGGCGTCAACTCATCGAAGCGGCGTGCGCAGAGGTTGAGCTGGCGCGTCGCCCAGTCGTCGGTCAGCCGCAGGCTGCGCAGCGAGCGTGCCGAGCGGCGCGCCGCACTTTCCGGCACGATGGCGATGCCCGCACCTTGCGCGACCAGCCGGCAGACATTGTCGAGGCCAGGCACGCGGATGCGAACATGCAGATGGCCGCCAAGGCGGGCGGCCTGGCGGGTGATGTGCTCCTGCAGCGCGTGGCCGGTGCTCAGGCCAACGAAGGATTCGCCGAGAATTTCGCTGAGGCTGATGGTGCGCAGGCCGGCGAAGCGGGGCCAGTTCCGCGCGGCGATCACCACCAGCCGGTCGATGAAGAACGGTTTCTGCTCGAGATGCGACAGGCCGGCCCAGGTCGCGGCGATGCCGAGATCGGCCGCACCGCTGGCCACGGCTTGAGCGATCTCATGGCTGGGGCGCTCGTCGAGATCGATGTCGATCCGGGGGTGGGCGACCAAGAAGGCTGGCAGGATGTCGCGCAACAGCTCGCTGGTGGCGGCGGTGTTGGCCAGCAGCCGCACGCGGGCGCGTAGGCCATCGGCATAGGCGGCGAGGTCGCCGGCCATCGCCTCGATCTGGTTCTGCACGGCGCGCGCATGATGCAGCAG
>NZ_RZQG01000655.1:0-3408 GCF_003998635.1 Mesorhizobium sp. M7D.F.Ca.US.004.03.1.1 | reverse complement strand
CTGCCAAGGAGTTCGAGGATTCGGCGAAGTACCTGAAATGGGCCGACAAGGCGGAGAACAAGCAGTTCTTCACCAAGGAATTCCAGGATTTTTCCAAGACCGCCGGCGAGCTGCTGCTGCAGATGGGACTGATCAAGGAAGCGCCCGACGTCACCACGCTGGCCGACACCAGCGCGGTGTCGAACTGACAGTCCGGCCTTTGACCATCATGCGGCGGCGCCTGGCGTCGCCGCCTTCTCCTGGACAAATGACGATTTGAAAGATGGGGACGATTTGACGATGCGCCCCTTGCAGCCAGTACCGCCGGGCATCCGGACCGTGCTCGGCATTTCCTTCTTCGTGCTGTTCGTCGCCTTCTGGGCGTGGATCACGCTTGGCGGCCACGTCAACCGCATCTTCCTCGCCGATCCGCTGTCGATGCTGCGGGACGGCTGGCGACTGCTGGTCGAGGACCGTTTCTGGCTCGACATATTGATCACCATCTGGCGGGTTTTCGGCGGGTTCCTGCTGGCGTCGGTTGTCGCGGTGCCGATCGGCATCGCGATGGGCGCCTGGAAGCCGGTGGAGGCGTTTCTGGAGCCATTCGTCTCCTTCGCCCGCTATCTTCCGGCCTCGGCCTTCATTCCGCTGCTCATCTTGTGGGCCGGTATCGGTGAGCTGGAGAAGCTGCTCGTCATCTTCGTCGGCTCGGTGTTCCAGATCATCCTGATCATCGCGGTCAAGGTCGGCAGTACAAGACGCGACCTGGTCGAGGCTGCCTATACGCTGGGCTCCACCAACAACGGCATCGTCAGACGGGTGATCATGCCGGCCAATGCGCCCGAGATCGCCGAGACGCTGCGTCTGGTGCTCGGCTGGGCCTGGACCTATGTCATCGTCGCCGAGCTGATCGGCTCGTCATCCGGCATCGGCTACATGATCATCAACAGCCAGTCGCGGCTGGCGACGGGACAGATCATCTTCGGCATCATCATCATCGGGCTGATCGGGCTGTTGTCCGATTTCGCCTTCAAGGCCTTCAACCGCTGGCTCTTTCCGTGGAGCCTGGCGTGAGCAAGCTTCTCATCGAAGGCGCCTCGCGCACTTTCGCCGGCGTGCGCGGCGGAGAACCGGTCAAGGCCTTGATGCCAATCGACCTGGCACTTGCCGCCAACGACTTTATCACCATCCTCGGACCATCGGGCTGCGGTAAGTCGACATTGCTCAGGATCGTCGCCGGCCTGGAAGCGCCAAGCGAAGGCCGCGTACTGCTCGACGGCAAGGCGGTGACCCAGCCGGGGCCGGACCGCGGCATGGTCTTCCAGTCCTACACGCTGTTTCCCTGGCTGACGGTCGCCGAAAACATCGCCTTCGGCCTGCGCGAACGCGGCATGCCCGAAGAGGAGCGGGACGGGATCGTTGCTTCCTATGTTGACCTTGTCGGGCTGAAGGGGTTCGAAAACCACTGGCCGAAGCAGCTCTCCGGCGGCATGCAGCAGCGTACGGCGATCGCACGGGCGCTGGCCAACGATCCCGAGATCCTTTTGCTGGACGAGCCATTCGGCGCGCTCGACAACCAGACCCGCGGTCTGATGCAGGAGCTTTTGCTCGGTATCTGGGAACGGCGCAAGAAGACGGTGCTGTTCGTCACTCACGACATCGAGGAAGCCATCTTCATGGCCTCGCGCGTGATCGTGATGACGGCGCGGCCCGGCCGCATCAAGTCGGATGTCGCCGTCGACCTGCCGCACCCGCGCCACTACACGCTGAAGACCAGCCCGGAATTCTCGGCGCTGAAGGCACGGCTGACCGAGGACATCCGCGTCGAAGCGATGCGCACGGCGCAGACGGCGTAAGCTTCCCAGATCTATCGGATCAGGCCGCCAGCAGCTGCTTGCGGTCGACGCGCTCCTGCTGCGGCGAGCGGGCGTAGAGTTCGCGGTAGCATTTTGAGAAATGCGAGGCCGAGACGAAGCCGCAGGCGACCGCCACTTCGACTACCGGCATCGACGACTGGATCAGCAGGTGCCTGGCGCGGTCGAGCCGGATCTCGAGGTAATAGCGGGCAGGGGAGCGGCCCATCTCGGTGCGGAACAGTCGTTCGATCTGACGCCGCGACAGGTCGACATGGTCGGCGATCTCGATAAGCGACAGCGGCTCGGACAGGTTAGCCTCCATCAGTTCGATGATGGTCAGCACTTTCGAGTTCTGGACGCCGAGGCGAGCGCGCAGCGGCAGGCGCTGGCGGTCGGTCGGGCTGCGCACGCGGTCGGTCAGCACCTGCTCGCAGACGCGGTTGACGAGATTTTCGTCAAAGTCGTCGCCGATCAGCTTCAGCATCATGTCGAGCGCGGCGGTGCCGCCGGCGCAGGTGTAGATGTTCTGGTCGATCTCGAAGAGGTCGGCAAAGACATTGGCCTTTGGGAAAGCCTCGGAAAAGCCCGGCAGGTTCTCCCAGTGGATGGCGCAGCGCTTGTTGGACAACAGGCCGGCGGCGGCGAGGATATGCGCACCGGTGCACAGGCCGCCGACGGCAACGCCGCGATTGTATTCCTCGCGCAGCCAGGCGAAGGCGGACTTGTTCTGGTAGCGCTCGACATTGATGCCGCTGCAGACGATGGCCATGTTCGGCCGGTCGGGGCCTGCCATCTTCTTGCGTTCATCCTCGAGCGAGGTGTTGACCGCGCATTCGACCCCGTTCGAGGCACGCACCGGCTTGCCGTCGATGCTGGCAAGGCGCCAGCAATAGGCCTCGTAGCCAAGCATGCGATTGGCCGAGCGCAGCGGGTCGAGCGCGGTCGCAAAAGCGATCATGGTGAAATCGGGAACAAGGAAGAATACAAACGATCGCTTGATCGGATGCTTTACGGCGTTCAAGGGAACCTCACGCAGCCATGACGCGAACAGGATGTCGCGAATAGCATAGCGACATCAGGAAAAACCATGTCTGTCAATCGGCTACGCCGCTGCGACAAGATTATATTTGCGACATGGGTCGCAAATGGGCAATCGGCGTGCAGCGAACCCTGGAAGTGGCACCAACTGTTCAAGGGACAGGCAACATATGGCCTGCGGGCAGAACAAAAACGCCGCTCTGGCTGGAGCCAGGCGGCGTTGCAGTTTTAAAGCAGCGGCAGGGATACGCTGCTTTGAAATCTTCAGGCGACGAAGCCGAGGCGCGCCGCATTCATGGCGCCGGTCTGGCCGGGCATGGTGTTGGCAAGACGCTGACGCTCGAGAGCGGTGGTCAGGTTCATTTCGCGGCGGGCAAAGAGGCGTGCAAAAAGCTTCATAATCATCTCCATTTGTTGCTCAGACGGGTCGCCTTCGCTTGATGGAGTGGGGCAGCTCGTTTGCTGGCGCTGATATAGGCTTGTGTAAGCAGAAACTAAATCGCAAAAGCGAAGCGCTTGATATGAAATGCGACAC
>NZ_RZQG01000654.1:0-3420 GCF_003998635.1 Mesorhizobium sp. M7D.F.Ca.US.004.03.1.1 | reverse complement strand
GTCCCGGAACATCGATCAATCCACCGGCCACAATTTTCGAAGCGACTTCTTCATCGAGTTTCTGACCTGCACAATTTCGCCGTGCGAAATATGACGGTCGAGAAGCTTGAACACCGCGTTGATCGCGATATCGAAATCGACGTCGTCATCATAGCCGAAACTGGTTCTGACGCTGAGGACAAAATCACTTTTCTTGCGCTCGCACGCAGGCACCGATGGATTCCAGCCTTCGAAGTAGATGCCACGAACCAAAACAGGCAGTTGCGCCGACAGATCGGCCGTTTCCGCCAGCGACAGCCAGTCTCGCACCGTATGCAAAACTGACCTCAGGAGGCGGCACGCGCTCGGTTCGCTCCAGCAAAGATCCCTGGCAAGCTCGTTGACCCACTGCTGCGCCTGCTGGGCAGCGTGGGTGAAGCCGGCAAAGGAGGTATGGGACATCTGGCTCATGACGTGCTCCTTGAAGTTTCCATCTCGATCGTCAAACGTCGCAGGCGTCTGCGCTTTGCGCCGGATCAATTGGCCTCAACTCAGCGGTGCGCTATCTCAATTTGAGATGAGCCGATGGAACGACCCGCTCTGGAGTACCGAGCGCGTCACACCGCCAAAAGTCGTTTCACGCACACGGCTATGACCATAGCCGCCGAGCACAATGAGATCGGCCGCAATCTCCTGTCCGATCTGGAGCAGGATTTCCGCCGGTTCGGAGCGGCGCGAATCCAAGACTTCCGATCGCGCCTTCACCCCGTGGCGTGTCAGGAAGAGTTCGACATCCGCAACATTCTCCCGAGGTGCAGGGTCCCCATTGTCCACGGTGGCGATCACAACATCCCTGGCATTGATCAGGAAGGGCATGGCGTCGACGACGGCACGTCGCGCTTCCCGCGTGTCAGTCCATGCAATCAGGATGCTTTCAGCCTTGACTGGGGCAGGGGTTTCCGACGCCACAAGTATCGGACGGCCTGCCGCAAGGATCAGGCTTGCGGTGTCCAGGGTGCGGTGGTGGTCGACCACCAGATCGATCATTGGCGAGCCAGTTACAATCAGGTCGGCGGCACGTGCATTGAGCGCAAGCTGCCAGGTCGGATTTCCCATTTCGCCGCGCCACGAGGCGCGATTGCTGCCATTGACAGCGCTTAGGAATTCCTCGTTCAAGCAATTGAGTCGACCTTCTATCTCTTCCACCTGGGACCACATCGCCTTGGTCGCGGCCCTGTCGTCGGCGCCGGTTGGCATGACAAAATGCGGCTCGGCCGCGCAGAAGCCGATCAGATCGGCCTCATGCCGTTGAGCGAGATCCCACGCCATCGAGATGAGCGGCGCGGCGATGGTGTCCACGTCCAGTTGAACCATGATCGTCTTGAAAGCCATCGCTGCAGCCCTTTTGTGGTTGAAGCGAGCTAGCCACGAAGAAGGGGCAAGGGCCTTGATGCGCGTCAAACACGGCAACGAGACCAGATGGCGCTCGATTGCCCGTGCATTCCGGCAAAGGTCATGCGCCTGTTGATCCTGATCAACGACCTGACGGCGAATGGCGGTAGCGTTGTCTGGCGGGCACTTTGTTTGCCGCCTCACAATGGAGTAACCGATGATGCAGACCCATCCAGAGCCGTCGCAATTCGGCATGCAACCCTTGCCGATAGCGGAAAATGGCCAGAAGCTCATTCTCGCTGCCGCGTCGCTTCAAGCCCACACCTTCAAGGCGATGATGCGCTATCAGATCGAAACGCTCGCGTTTCTGAAACATCGTTACGAGCAGGATGTTAAGCTTGCCGAGAATCTCATCGACGGTTCCGAGTTCAACGACGCCTTCGACATCTTCTCCACCTTCCTGCAGAATGCGGCATCGGAATACGCCACGGAAGCCGGCAAGGTTGCGGCACTGACTTCCAAGCTCGCTTCGGAAACGGCCAGGCGCGTGCGCAGGGAAGCCAAAACCGCTATCGAGGATGTGGCGGCGAAGACAGTCGCGTAGATCGGAAATGCGGAGGCCTGCAACCATGAACGCCTGTATGAGCAGTGATGGTCACGGGCGTCGTCTATGGGTTCCCGCGCTGACTGTGGTGTTGCTTGGTTCCGTACTGCCAGCCCTGGCCGATGGCGTAACGGAACATGGAAAGGCGTTGGTGGAAGTCAATTGCGCGCGCTGCCACGCCATTGGAGAAACCGACAAGAGCAGCCATCCCGACGCGCCCGCCTTTCGCACCCTGTCGAAGCGCTATCCGATTACGGATCTCGAGGAAGCACTCGCCGAAGGCATTTCGACCGGCCATCCGGACATGCCTGAGTGGGTTGCCAGCCCCGACCAGATCGAGGCAATCATCGCCTATATCAGCAGCGTGCAGCAACCGTGATCGAGGCCACGGAGACGGCAGGCGCCCGAGCCTGACGGCTCCGCGAGCCGATCGCGGCCCCAGCAGAGCAGCCCCAGACCGAGCTAGGGCAACATTCGGTCGGCGGCACGGAAGAACGTTCGTGCATGCGCCACGATCTGGGCCTCCGTTGGATGATCCGCCGGTTCGACGCCGACAATGCGATCGTTCAAGTGGGGATGGTGGTCGCGGATATGCTTGGCCAGTTCATCCTTTGCCGATCCCGGCCCCACGATCAACCATTCCCTCGCAGGCTGCAGGGCGTCGACGACGTCGTGGTAGAAGGACTGGTTTTCCGGTGCATGCTTGCCGTCGACGGTGCCTGCCTTGTTGTGGGTTTGATGATGCGCAAGCGTGGTGGCAAGCCTCAGGCTCTCCGCTGTGTCACGATTGAAGAAAAACACCTTGGCTTCGCGATGGTCCAGCCAGGCGACGGCATGTTGGGTCTGCATGTCTATGGATCCTTGAGTTTTGGTTGGAGGATGCGCGCAATCGACGCGGTGAGGCGCCGCTTGCCTCACACGGACTGAGACTCCAGCGTTGCCAGGATCGAGCCGGGTTCGATGACGGCATTCGCTGTGGCGACGATCGTCGCGCGGCCAGCTGCCGGCGCGACAATCTCGTGCAGCGCGTCCTCAATTCGGACTTCGGCTATTCGCTCACCGGCCTCGATATCGTCACCGCTGTCAATGAACCAACGCTCCAGAATGCCCTCGGGCAACATGCTTGACGCCCATAGCGCTTCGTCGACCTTGATATACTGCATCGCAATTCTCCTTATGCGGTCGAATGATATTCCCGTCGCCACGGCGGTCCTTGATCACGATCAATGAGCAAACAGGATGCGAGCCCTCTCGAAGGCGGCCCGCAATCGGCGCGTGTTTGACCGGCATCAAGGCGTCGAGTGCCAGCGGGTGCACTTCATCATGCATTCGACCGCATCATCGAAAGGCGCCTGCAATGTCCTACAAGTCGATTATCGTGAACCTCGCGGTAGATGCACCTCCGGCGGCCATGGTGAGATTGGGGATCGAGCTCGCGGAACGAT
>NZ_RZQG01000653.1:0-3428 GCF_003998635.1 Mesorhizobium sp. M7D.F.Ca.US.004.03.1.1 | reverse complement strand
CTCCACGGCCCAACGTCAGTGGACTGGCGTGTCCGCCACTGCCGCGGACAGCTCTGCATCGGCGATGTCTTTGTCGACGGCGGCTCCGTGACCGTGCAGCAGCGGGACCGTGTTGGCCAACTGCTCGCCGGCAACGGCGGCTCGATCCCAGCACTTGTCGCCGATCTCAGGAAAGGCCGGGTATGACGCCTCGCTTGTGCTCATGTCCCTCCTCGTCGAATTGAGCAATGTCGGCCGCGACTTTGAAGGCGGTCGTATTGTCGCCGTTGACGGTGTGTCGCTTGCGATCGAGGATGATGAGACCGTCGCCATTGTCGGCCGCAGCGGGAGCGGCAAGTCCACGATCCTGAACCTGGTCTGCGGCCTCGACCGGCCAACGCGCGGCGAAGTTCGGTTCGAAGGACGGGCCGTCAACGGGAGGGCAGCATGGGCAGCCGTGCGGGCCAGCAGGATCGGCATCGTTTTCCAGAACTTCTTCCTGCTCCAGTCCTTATCGGCGCGCGAGAATATCGAGGTGGCTTTGTTGGGAAACCTCGGCGGAGCGCGGCAGCGTCGCGTTCGCGCGCTCGAACTTCTGGCACATTTCGGTCTTGCCGAACGCGCTACGCTCCGGCCGGCCGAGCTTTCGGGCGGCGAACGTCAGCGGCTTGCAATTGCGCGGGCGCTTGCCAACCGTCCGAAGCTTCTCGTTGCGGACGAGCCGACAGGAAGTCTCGACGTGCAGACGAGCCAGTCCGTGATGAGCATCATTGGCAACGCGCATCGCGAGTTCGGTACCGCAGTGATCGTGGTGACCCATGACGAGGACGTGGCCGCGCTGTGCGGTCGGCGCGTCGAGATATCCGACGGCCGCATCCGTTCGGACAACCGAATGACGGCGATGCCGACGCCCGCGCCGACGTTGCGGATCCGCTAACCCATGACAGAGCTGACCCTTCCCTTGCGCGGTCTCATTTCGCGCCCGCTTCGCACCCTCCTCACGGTTCTCGGCATCGCTCTGGCGGTCGCGGGGTTTGTGGCGCTTACCGGCCTGACCGCTGGCGTCCAGCACTCATTTGCTTCAGGAATCAATGAGAACGGTGCAGACTTGGTGGTGAGCCAACGCAGTGCGTTCAACCTCGTGAGCAGCGCCGTGCCCAAGTCGCTGAGCTCCGGGCTTTCCGCGGTACCAAACGTCGAGGCCGTGTCGGGCATTCTCCTGAACATCACCACCGCTGACGACGCTGCAAATATTGTCATGGCCGGCTGGCCGAGCGACAGCTTCCTGTGGAAAGACATGCACCTCCTGGCGGGGCGAATCCCTGCACCGGGGGACCAGTGGTCCGTGATCCTTGGCGAATCGATCGCCCGCGCATTGGACAAGCGGGTGGGTGATACCGTCGAGCTGCAGTTCCAGCCCTATAGGATTGTCGGCATCGCGTCGTTCTCGTCCGTGCTGAACCAGAACAGCGCGATCGTTCCGCTTGAAGGACTGCAGCAACTCCTGTCGCGGGAGGACGTTTTTACCTTGTACGAGGTGAGGTTGAAGCGCCCACTCGACAAGAATGACATCGCTGTTGCCCGAACCCGGCTCATCGCAGCCGCACAGGGGTTTGAGGTAGGTGACACCGAGCAGTTTTCCAGCAGCATCCGCATCTTCGATCTGCTTCGAGCGATTGCCCAGACAATTTCACTGGTTGTCATGGCGATGGCCTCTGTCGCCGTCGCCAATACACTTCTGATGGCCGTGAACGAACGGACGTTCGAGATTGGAGTTCTCGCGGCGCTTGGCTGGTCACCGCGGCGGATTCTTCGGCTCATTCTCATCGAAGGCGTGATCATGAGCGCAGCCGGCGGGGTCATCGGGATCATTCTCGGCGTCCTCACGATGGAGATGGCGGCGAAGACAAACTTCGCAGCGGGCTTGATCGTGCCTTACCTGTCAGGCTGGTCGATCGCGCAGGCGCTGATCTTCGTCTTCATCGCTGGCCCCCTCGGCGCGCTCTACCCGGCCTGGCGCGCTACACGTCTTCTCCCCGCTGACGCGCTTCGCAGGATCTGACGCCGGGGGGGCGAGTATTATTTGAGTAAGCGGATCATGCGGGGCAGGCTTTGGAGGACCTGGAGTGTGGTGGTCGGCCATGTCTGCCTTCAGGAAATAAAAAGCGCTTCTCGACGGCCGATATGCGGCGCCAAGCTGTCATGTGCGCTTTCACCTGGGAGAGTCCGCTTCTGACCGATGTTGAAAAGTCCGCGTCGGGGTTGCCAACGGCATTTGCATAGAACGGCATTCCGTGAACTCAGGACCGGAACCTGACGGTTTCGAAGGTTCCCGATTCCGCTGACCGCGCGATCGCATCGACGGTTTCGGCTACACGGTATCCGTCCTCGAAAGTGGCTCGCGGCGCGATCGGCTTGCCGCCTTCCACGGCCTCCAGCATGTGTCTGGCCTGATGGGCGAAACACTCGTTCCAGCCGAGCGGATGCTGGCCCTGGATGCCCATCGGCAGCTAGAAGTCGCTGTAAGGATGGCCGGCCTGCGTCACCATCTGCACCCGTGGACCGCGCTTCGGCTCGTAGATGACCAGCTCGTTCAGCCGCTCCATGTGGAAAGCGACGGACCCTTTGGTGCCGTCGACCTCGATGAAGCCACCGAGATTGTGGGCTCCAGCCACGCGCGTCGCTTCGAACGACGCCGTCGCTCCGTTTTCGAGCCGTGCCGCGCAGACGAAAGCATCGTCGTTGACGTCAAGGATCTGGTTTGAGGAATCCTTGCTCCATGTTCCAGTCATGGCCGCGACCTCGGCGACCTCGCCGACAAGGAAGCGCGCCTGGTAAATATGGTGTGAGCCGAGATCGCCTAGCGCGCCGAGGCCGGCCTGTGCCTTGCTGAAACGCCAGTTCAGGGGACCGCCAGTCAGCATGTTCAAAAAGTTGAAACTTGGCGCAAAAAAAAATTGAAACTCGACCAAACTTGCTTCAACGCCACCCTCCTTGAAACCCTTGCAGAACAAGGGGTTGGAGGGTGGCGCGAGTGACGGGGCTCGAACCCGCGACCTCCGGCGTGACAGGCCGGCACTCTAACCAACTGAGCTACACCCGCGCATGGCGAACACGTGTCAGCCGTGTTCGTCGTTGGGGCGCTGGATAAGGGGTTCGCCACCGGGTGTCAAGCGTGACAGGACAGCATAACAGCAAACAGGAGAAGGTTTTTTGACAGCCGGCGTTTTGTTGGCAAAACCGGCATCCAACCAAGGCGTCTTGCGCTCATTTGGCCTTGCGAAGCCGATCCTGACCGCTTAAAGGTCCGGCCCGGAGCGGGCGATTAGCTCAGTTGGTAGAGCGCTTCGTTTACACCGAAGATGTCGGCGGTTCGAGCCCGTCATCGCCCACCATTCCAATCAGACGATCCATCCACGGCCGCGTCAATGACGAAGCCCACGGTATGG
>NZ_RZQG01000652.1:0-3365 GCF_003998635.1 Mesorhizobium sp. M7D.F.Ca.US.004.03.1.1 | reverse complement strand
GCGTTCCCGGCCTGACCGTCGCCGTCTTCGCCATTTCGGCCGGGCTGGCCGGGCTTGCCGGCGCCGTCGACATCATCGGCGTCCAGGGCAATGTCCGCGCCGACTGGAATCCCGCCTATGGGCTTGCCGTGATTCCTGCCGTGTTTCTCGCCCGCATGAACGGTTTTGCGGCCATCGGCTTCGTGTTCCTGCTCTCGGTGCTTTCGATCGGCGGCGAGAGCGCGGCCCGGCGGCTCGGCGTGCCCAATCATTTCACGCTGGTGCTGGTTTCCATCGTGCTGATCGTGCTCGCTCTCGCCGAATATGTCGATCACCGATACAACCAGTCGCGGAGGGCCTAGGGCATGACCGGGCTCTTCAGCGAGGTCTTTCTCAGCGCGCTGCTGTTCGGCGCCGTCACCGCAGCGATCCCGCTGCTGCTTGCCGGGCTCGGCGAGCAGATCTCCGAGAAGGCTGGCGTGCTCAATATCGGCATCGAAGGCATGATGCTGGCCGGCGCCTATCTCGGCTTTGTCGGCGCTTTCTATTCCGGGTCGCTGTGGCTGGGCTTTCTCACCGGTGCCGCGGGCGGCGCCACGGTGGCGCTTGTCATGGCGCTGCTTTGCGTGCGCATCGGGCTGAACCAGATCGTCATCGGCATCGCGCTGACGCTCGGACTCGAGGGTCTGACAGCACTGCTCCACCATTTCCAGTTCTCACGCAGCTACCCCCGCCTGCCGGCGGCGGATGCGACCGTCATTCCGCTGCTTTCGGACATTCCGGTCATCGGGCCTGCATTCTTCAAACATCATCTGATCGTCTATCTGGCGGTCGCGCTGGTTTTCGGCATGGGTTACATCTACCGGCGCACGCAACTGGGCCTCAACCTGCAGGCGGCAGGCGACAAGCCGGCCGCGCTCGACGTTGCCGGCATCGATGTCGTGCGGACCCGCACCATCGCCGTGTTGACGACCGGAGCGCTGGCCGGGCTCGGCGGCGCCTATCTCGCCAATGTCGGGGCCGGCCTGTTCATTCCGTTCATCACCAATGGCGCGGGCTTTCTCGGCATCGTGCTGGCCATGCTGGCGCGTGGTCGCCCGATCTGGGTGCTGTTCGGCGCGTTGCTGTTCGGCGTCTGCCTGTCGCTGACGACGGCCATGCAGGTGGCCGGCATCAACATACCGACCGACATCATCCAGATGCTGCCGTTCCTGGCGGTGATGATCATGCTGGTGCTGTTCGGCCGGCGCGCAAGCCTGCCGGCAGCACTCGGCATTCCATACGAGCGCGGCGCGCGCTGAGCACAATTCATGCGCGGACGGGACCCGCGCCAATAGGAGGCAAGAATGTCGGATACCAAGGTCTACCTGCTCGACGGCGGCTCGCTCGTTCTCGACGGATACCATGTGTTCTGGAACCGAGGCCCTGGCGGCGAAGTGCGCTTCCCCGTCTATTCGATCCTGATCGAGCATGCCGAGGGCCGGTTCCTCATCGACACCGGCTACGACTACGATCACGTGATGAAGGTGCTGCCGTTCGAAAAGCCGATCCAGGAAAAGCACCAGACCATCCCCGGCGCCCTGGCGCTGCTCGGCCTCGAGCCGAAGGACATCGACGTTGTCGTCAATTCGCATTTCCATTTCGACCATTGCGGCGGCAACAAGTATTTTCCGCATGCCAAGAAGATCTGTCACCGAACCGAGGTGCCGCAGGCCTGCAATCCGCAGCCTTTCGAGCATCTCGGCTATTCCGATCTGAGCTTTTCGGCGGAGGCTGCCGAAGCGCGTGGCGCGACCGGGCAATTGCTCGCGGGAACGACACGGGCGAATTCGACCTTCGAGGGCATCGAGGGCGACGTCGATCTCGCCAAGGGCGTAAAGCTGATCTCGACGCCCGGTCATTCGATCGGCCATTACAGCCTGCTGGTCGAGTTTCCCAAGCGCAAGCCGATCATGTTCACGATCGACGCGGCCTATACGCAGAAGAGCCTTGAAACGCTGTGCCAGGCTGCCTTCCACATCGATCCTGTGGCAGGCGTCAATTCGATGCGCAAGGTCAAGACGCTCGCCGAGGACCATGGCGCCGAGCTGATGTACTCGCACGACATGGAAAACTTCAAGACCTACAGGACCGGCACGCAATTCTACGGCTGACCGCCGCCAATCGGGAGACAAGACGATGCGCTATCTCGAACACGCCGATCCGGTCATCACCCTGACCGCGGGGCCGGTGAACGCCTATCCTGAAGTGCTGCGCGGCCTCGGTCGCACGGTGCTCTACGACTACGACCCGGCGTTCCTGCTCTTCTACGAGGGTGTGGTCGACAAGGCGCAAAAGGCAATGCGGCTGTCGAACAAGCCGGTCATCCTGCATGGCGAGCCGGTGCTCGGCCTGGAGGCCGCCGCAGCCTCGCTGATCGCGCCTGACGATGTCGTGCTCAACCTTGCCTCTGGAGTCTACGGCAAGGGCTTTGGCTACTGGGCGAAACGCTATTCGCCACATCTGCTCGAGATCGAGGTGCCCTACAACGAGGCGATCGATCCGCAAGCGGTCGAGGCAATGCTGAAAGCGCATCCGGAAATCACCGTCGTTTCCGTCTGCCACCACGACACGCCGTCCGGCACCATCAATCCAATCGACGCCATCGGCGCGCTGGTTTCAGCGCATGGCGGCTATCTCATCGTCGATGCCGTCTCGTCCTTTGGCGGCATGAAGACGCATCCGGAGGATTGCAAGGCCGATATCTATGTCACCGGCCCGAACAAATGCCTGGGCGCGCCTCCCGGCCTCACTATGATGGGCGTCAGCGAGCGGGCCTGGGCCAAGATGAAGGGCAACGAGGCGGCCCCCCGCGCGTCGATGCTGAGCATCGTCGACTGGGAGCATGCGTGGTCGCGGGACAAGCCGTTTCCGTTCACGCCGTCGGTCTCGGAGATCAACGGGCTCGACGTCGCGCTCGACCTCTACCTCAATGAGGGGCCGGAGGCGGTGTGGGCGCGCCACGCGCTCACCGCCAAGGCCATGCGCGCCGGCGTCGCCGCGATGGGCCTGTCGATCTGGGCCGCCAGCGACAGCATCGCGTCGCCGACCACGACCGCCGTGCGCACGCCCGAAGGCGTCGACGAGAAGGCGCTCCGCCAGGCCGCGCGCGCCCGCTACGGCGTGGTGTTTTCGTCTGGCCGCGGTGAAACCTTGGGCAAGCTGACACGCATCGGCCATATGGGGCCGACGGCGCAGCCGATCTATGCGATCGCCGCGCTGACGGCGCTTGGCGGCGCCATGAACGCGGCCGGCCAGAAACTGGCGGTCGGCAAAGGCATCGACGCGGCGCTGGCTGTTATCGACGCCGACGCCTGAACAGACATCATCGGATCACGCATTGAGGG
>NZ_RZQG01000651.1:0-3432 GCF_003998635.1 Mesorhizobium sp. M7D.F.Ca.US.004.03.1.1 | reverse complement strand
GCTTTGGCCGATGCCGGCCCCTCGGGCGACAATGCGTTCAAGATCGAGCTTGCCCGCCGCATCGTGGTCAGGGCGCTGATTTCAGCCCTTTCGGGAACGCCCGAGCGTCTGCCAGCCCTTCCTGCCTCCCCGTTCTCAAACATTCCCGGAGTGCGCCATGACGCTTGAACTCAGCCTCAACCAGCAACCCGCCCATGCCCGGCAGGGCTCCAGCATCGGCCAGCCGCTGACCCGCCGCGACGGCTTTCTGAAAGTCACCGGTGGCGCGCGCTATGCTGCCGACAACCATCCGCCCGGCATGCTCTACGCCGTGCTGGCCGTCAGCAGCATCGCGCGCGGCCGCGTTGCCGCGCTGGATACCGAGGCGGCCAAGGCACACAAGGGCGTGGTCGAGGTGATGACGCCCAAGAACCGGCCGGCGCTCGCCATCGATCCGGATGCCAAGGACAACCCCTTCATGTTCCGGCTCGACCTGCTGCAGAACGATCAGGTCCGCTACCCCAACCAGAGCATCGCCGTGGTGATCGCCGAGACGCTGGAGGCCGCGACCGAAGGAGCAGCACTGCTGTCGCCGCGCTATGAAGCACAGCCGGCGCGCGTTAGCCTCGACGGCGCCGAAAGCTTCGTGCCGCGTGCAGTCGGCGTCGGCGGTCCGGCGGTGCAGCACAAGGGCGATGTCGAAGCCGGCCTCAAATCCGCAAAGACGCGGATCGAAGCCACCTACGAGACCCCGGCCCAGTACCACAATGCCATGGAGCCGCACGCGATCGTCGTCGCCTGGGATGGCGACAGGCTGTCGATCGACACGCCGAGCCAGGGCCTTGCCATGGCGCAGGGCCGCATCGCCGGCCTGTTCGGCATCGCGCCGGAAAACATCCACATCCGCAGCCCGTTCCTGGGCGGCGGCTTCGGTTCGAAAGGCATGATCTCCGGGCCGCAGGTGCTCGGCATCCTGGCGGCGCGTCTTGTTGGCCGTCCGGTCAAGCTGGTGCTGCGGCGCGAGCAGATGTACGGCCCGGTCGGCCATCGCGCGCCGACGCGCCAGACGCTCCGCATGGGCATGGATGGCAAAGGGCGGCTGACGGCCATCGACCATCACGCCAGGACCGCGTCGAGCACCTTCGACGATTTCTTCGAACCGGCCGCGGATGCCTCGCACACGCTCTATGCCAGCCCGGCCATCGCGACCTCGCACGATGCCGTGCGGCTCGACACCGGTACGCCGCTGTTCATGCGGGCGCCGGGCGAAGCCACCGGCTCGATCGCTCTGGAGAGCGCCATCGATGAGGCGGCTCACGCCTGCGGCATGGACCCGCTGGAATTCCGGCTGCGGAACTATGCCGAGGTCGAGCCGATGACCGGCAAGCCGTTTTCCTCCAAGGCGCTGCGCGAATGCTACAGGCAAGCGGCTGAGACGTTCGGCTGGGCGAGCCGCCCGCTTCAGCCGCGGCTGATGCGCGACGCGGACGGTTTCCTGACCGGCTGGGGCATGGGCACGGCGACGTTTCCAGCCCTGATGTTCCAGGCCGAGGCCCGCGCCGTGCTGAGAAGCGACGGCAGCGGCCTGATGGAGACCGGCGCGCAGGATATGGGACAAGGCGCCTGGACAGCGTTTGCCCAGATCGCCGCCGACGGACTGGGACTGGACATCGACCGGGTCGAGTTCAGGGCCGGCAGTTCCGACCTGCCCAATGCAGGCATTGCCGGCGGCTCCGGCCACACGGCGACGGCCGGCATGGCAATCCACAATGCGGGTGCTGCCGTCATCGCCAGGCTCGCCGATCTCGCCACCGGCAACGAGGCCTCACCGCTATTCGGTGCCGGCAACGAAGGCGTGCTGGCGCGCGGCGGCCGCCTTTACCGACGCGACGATGAAAGCCGCCGTGAAAGCTATGCCGAGATCCTCGCGCGCGCGGGTCTCACCGAGATCGAAGCCCATGGCAAGGGCGCTCCGGATCCAGCGTCCCAGGAGACCTATGCCAAGCACGCGCATGGCGCCGTGTTCGCCGAGGTGAAGGTTGATCCGGATTTCGGCCAGATCCGTGTCACAAGGCTGGTCGGCGCGTTCGCCGCCGGACGGGTCATCAATCCGCGGCTGGTGCGCAGCCAGTATTATGGCGGCATGATCTGGGGCATTTCCTTCGCGCTGCATGAGGAAGCCGTCACCGACCGGCGCTCGGGCCGGATCCAAAATGCCAACCTCGCCGAATATCATGTCCCGGTGAATGCCGACGTGCCGTCGGTCGAGGCGCTGCTGGTCCACGAGGACGACCCCTACGTCAACGCGCTCGGCATCAAGGGCGTTGGCGAAATCGGCATCACCGGCACGGCTGGCGCCATCGCCAATGCGGTCTGGCATGCAACCGGCGTGCGGCCCCGGCGCTTTCCAATCCGCATCGAGGACCTGCTGGGGTGAAGAGTGGTCCCGCGAAGCGGGCGGGGAGCCAAGCTTGGCTTCCCAAACGACGAACGGTGAAGGCCCGGTCCGCCTACGGGCGGATCAAAAGGTCCAGTGGACCTTTTTAAGGGGCTGAACGCCCGAAGGGGCACGGAGCGACAGCGAAGGGCCGGACAGCGGGCACTAGGTCCGCCGCCTGCCCAACATGAGATCAACCGACTTCGCGTCAAGCAACTGGAGCCAGACGCCCATGACGAAAATCCCCGTCCATCTCGATATCAACGGCCACCATCACGAACTGCAACTCGAGCCGCGCGTCACTCTGCTCGATGCCTTGCGCGACCGCCTCGGCCTGACCGGAACCAAGAAGGGCTGCGACCACGGCCAGTGCGGCGCCTGCACCGTGCATGTCGACGGCGAGCGCGTACTGGCTTGTCTCACACTTGCAGCTCAAGCTCAGGGCCGCACCGTCACCACCATAGAGGGGCTTGCACGGGAGGGCGAAATGCATCCCGTGCAGGCTGCCTTCCTCGAACAGGATGCCTTCCAGTGCGGCTATTGCACGCCCGGCCAGATCATGTCGGCGGTCGCCTGCATCCGCGAAGGCCATGCCGGCTCCGACGAAGAAATCCGCGAATACATGGCCGGCAATCTCTGCCGCTGCGGCGCCTATCCACACATCGTCGCCGCCGTCCGCCAAGCAGCCCAGGAGGTCGCATCATGAGGGATTTTTCCTATCTGCGCGCCAATTCACTTGATGCCGCACGCCAGGCAGCCGCCCTGCCCGGCGCCATGCTGCTCGCAGGCGGCACCACGCTGATCGACCTCGCCAAATGCGGCGTCGCCGAGCCCGAGACGCTGGTCGACATCACCCATCTCAAGGGGCTGAACGGCATCGAGGTGAGCGAGCGCAGCGCCATCATCGGCGCGCTGGCCAAGATGGGCCATGTCGCCGATCATGCCGACATCAAGAGCCGCTTCCCCGCCGTCTCAGAAGCCCTGTGGCAGGCGGCCTCGGCGCAGATCCGCAACAT
>NZ_RZQG01000650.1:0-3436 GCF_003998635.1 Mesorhizobium sp. M7D.F.Ca.US.004.03.1.1 | reverse complement strand
CTTGGGATCGATCTCGGCGTCGCGGCCAAAAAGCGGCGTCCCAGTGGGATGGTTCGGCCGGCCGGGCAGCAGCCCGGCCCAGAACAACAGGGCGCCAAGCAGGCAGAGCGCACCCACCGCCAGGAACACCACCGGCCAAAGCGTGGCCGGACCATGCAGCATCCGCACCATGCCACTCCAGGTGAAATCCCTGCCGCCCAGGAGCAGATATGTGCGCACCAGGCAAGCCATGGCCGCCGCCAGCAGGGGAAGCGCAAACAGCCTGTCAGCCAACCTGTCCATCGGATTTCTTCCCCCGGGGCGTTTATTGGTGGCCCTGGCGACGTGACGGTCGCCCGCCGCATGGTGCAATGGTCGAGACTACCAGCGGCGCGCTCCTATCGCCAAGAGCCCGCCGCCCCGACAGTTCGTGCGGAGCGAAGGGCTCGCGCCTTTGCCGACGCTCGCATGCCTTCCGGCTTGGTTGACACATGTCGTGTATCTGCCATCCTCGCGAAGGGATTCAGGAGAGACCACGATGAAGAAGACTTACGCGAAGCCGACCTTCGTCAGGAAGGGCAAGCTTTCAGCCATCACGGCAAACGGCCCGAGCAGCCCCACAATATGATCCCGGCGCATTCTGGCTGGCTGGATCGAGCCGGCTTTCCGGACGGAATTGCGTAAAACAAGGAATTACAGACCGAGCACTTTGTCGCTAGCCTTTGGATTTATTGCAGATTATTGCCTTCAGCCCGCGTGGTTGACAGATGGCCGCAGTCTGCGATCATCAAGCTGGGATTTTAGGAGAGTCTGAAAATGAAGAAGATCTATGTGAAGCCTATTCTTTTGAAAAAAGGCCGTCTTTCGGCGATCACGGCGGCAAACGGCGCCTCGATATCCTGATTTCAGCGCGTCAGCACCAGATCGTCCAACACCATTTGCCAATAGTGTTTCGTCGACAGGCGAACACGCGTTACGGCTTTGAGCATCGGGGCGTAGTGCAACGGCGTCAGCGCCGACAGCGTGACCTGATCGCTTGAGATCAGCTGCTCGCCAAGCCAGCTTTCGATCAGCGCCACCTCCCCTTCCGACTTCAGCCAGGCAGCGCTCAGCATGACCGAGTGAAAACCGAACGGCTGTTCGCGGCTGAATTCGGCCGGCAGCCCGCTGCTGGTGTAGACCACATGGTCGCCGGAGACGTTGCCATTGACATAGCCCTGGCTGTCCTTGGTGTAGTCGCGCGCCATCGCATTCAGATTGCGCCACGCCAACCCGGCATGGCCGGACGGAATTTTCCTGAAGGTGCGAGACGTCACATCGTCGAAATCGATCGTTTCCAGGGCGGCGTCAGCGGCAATGCAAGCGGTCTGCGGCGACAGCAGGCCGAGATCGGCCGGATAGGGCGACAGCGCCAGCCGCCGCTCAAGGCCGCCGCCACTGATGCTGACCGTGTCGGCGTCATCACTCACATCGACGCTGAAGGCAGCACCTGGCGCCAGCGGCCGCGTCTCCAGCACGTGTCCGTTTCTCATCACCGAGAGGATCGCCGATCCGTCACCGCCAACGCGCCCGCCGAGGCGCCGGGGTGGCGCCAGCCCGACCGGCTGCAGCATCTCGTGCGACACCAGCCCGGCCGGCGAACCCGGCATCGACAGGAGGTGTCGGGACTGGATGTCGTTTTCGCTTTTCGCCTGCCAGCCGGGCGGCACTGAAACCGCAAAGCGCCAGTTGCCTGGCGCGCGGATCACGGCCTTTCTGCGTTTCACCGACATAGGAAAGTTGGCAAAGCCGGCATTGTTGGTGCGCGCTGAAGCGGTGAACTTGCCGGCCTCGTCATACAGCCGCACCATGATCCCGGCCATCGGCCGGTCTCCGACGCCGTATTTGCCGTCGCGATCGACGTCGAAATAAACGAAGGACGAATAGTTCAAAGTGCCGCCGCTGCCGCTCCAATCGCTGCGAACAGAGTAATCGTCAGCCGGATTGGCCAGCCGCCGCCCCTTGCGGCGGCTGCGCCTCTGCCACAACAACCGGAACACGGCAGCAGCAGCCGCAAGCACCACGATGGCAAGCACGATCCCGACAGGGCCGAGGTCAAACATGGGGCCTCGATCCACAGGTCTTGTTGGTGATCATGGGCAAACCGGCTGCGTTGGAGCACTTTGCAACAGACTAGCCTGCGTTAACGTCGCTGCACAGACGACGCTGGCGGCAGCAAAAGGAGACCGCGGCCGCAGAGGCTTGAAGGTCGCCTTACTTCAATTCCACCCACACCGGCGCATGGTCGCTGGCGCCGTCCTCACCGCGCACGTCGCGGTCGATGCCCGCGGCGGTCAGGCGCCGCGCCAGTTTCTTCGACAGCAGGATGTGGTCGAGCCGAAGCCCGGCATCGCGCGGCCAGCGGTTACGGCGATAATCCCAGAAGGTGTAGAGCGTCTCCTGCGGATGCTTCTTGCGCAGGCCATCCGTCCAGCCCTGCGCGAGCAAGGTGGCGAAGGAAGCCCGGCTTTCCGGCTGCACCAGCGCGTTGTCGTCATAGGAGCGGGTGGCATAGATGTCGCGTGGCTCGGGCACGATGTTGTAGTCGCCGGCCAGCACTACCGGCAGGCCGGTGTCGAGCAGCTGTTCGGCGTGCGCCTCCAGCCGCTCGTGCCACGCCAGCTTGTATTGAAATTTTGGTCCCGGCTGCGGATTGCCGTTCGGCGCATAGAGGCAAGCGATGACAATGCCATTCACCGCCGCCTCGATGTAGCGGCTCTGCTTGTCGGCATCGTCGCCGGGCAAGGCATCGCGGGTCAGCACCGGTTCCGACCCCCGCGCCAGGATCGCAACGCCGTTCCAGGTCGGCTCACCCTTCCACACCGCGCCATAGCCGGCAGCCGCAAGGGCCGAGCGCGGAAACTGCATGGCGCGCGCCTTCAGCTCCTGCAGGCAGACGACATCGGGTTTTGAGACAACCAGCCATGCCAGCAGGTTTTCCAGCCGGCTGTTGATGTTGTTGATGTTGAAGGAGGCGATCTTCATCGCTTCAGGAAACGATCCGACCCGACCACGCCTTCACCGCCTCGGCCAGCGTCTTCAAATGATCGGCGGTCGAAAATCCGGAGATGCTCTTGCGCGGCTTGAGGTCATGGTCGCCGTCCTCCAGCCAGTGGATCTCGATGCCCTCGGACAGCACATAGCCGGCAACCTCATCCTGCGTGCCGAACTCGTCGCGTGTGCCTTGGAAGATCAGCGTTGGCGTCTTCAACCCGGCCAGATGTTTTGTCCGCAATTGCTCCGGCTTGGCCGGCGGGTGGAAGGGATATCCGAGGCAGATGAGCCCTGAAATCTCGCCCTTGGCAAACATCTCGTCGGCGACCATCGAGGCGACGCGCCCGCCCATCGACTTGCCGCCGATGATGAGCGGACCAGACACGCCCTTGGCCCTGAGATCGGCGATCGCCTTGACATATTC
>NZ_RZQG01000064.1:0-13811 GCF_003998635.1 Mesorhizobium sp. M7D.F.Ca.US.004.03.1.1 | reverse complement strand
CCAGTAACAGTGACAGGAGGAGAGTATGGTGACACTGACAAGACGTAAACTCATCGCATCATCGGCGGCACTTGCCGCCTTCGCCGCCTCTGGCATTCGCGCCGGGGCGGCGGGAACGGCGGCACGCATCGGCTATAATGGCGATTTCTGGGGCGCCAGCGTCGCCGGCGTCGCCGCCGACCAGGGCTTTTATGCCAAGCACGGCGTCGATGCCGATATCAAGGTCTTCACCAACGGCCCCATCCAGGTCCAGGCGCTCGGCGCCAACAGCCTGGAATTCGGCTATCTCGGACCGGGCGCGCTGTGGCTGCCGGCGACCGGCAAGGCGAAGATTATCGCCGTCAACGATGTCGGCTTCTCGGACCGGGTGATCGCCCAGGCGGGCATCACGTCCATCGCCGCCCTCAAGGGCAAGAAGGTGGCGATCGCGGCCGGCACGTCGGGCGACATGCTGCTGCGGCTGGCGCTGCGCAAGGCCGGTATGGCGATGACCGACCTCGACATCGTGCAGATGGACCCGAGCACCATCGTGGCGGCCTTCGCCTCCAAGCAGGTCGACGCGGCCGGCATCTGGTATCCGTTCGTCGGCATCATCCAGAAGAGCGTTCCCGATCTGGTGGAGCTGGCCAAGAACGACGACTTCTATCCGCAGACCACTTTTCCGAGCGTCTTCATTGCCCGCAACGACCTGATCGAGGGCAATCCCGATCTCGTCCGCAACGTGGTGCGCGCCATCAAGGACGCGCAGGATTTTCGCGCCGCCAACCAGGACAAGGCGATCGAGATCACCTCCAAGCTGCTCGGCATTCCCGCCGACCAGCTGAAGACGGAGGCCGGCTATGGCCGCTTCATGACGTCGGCCGAGCTCATCAAGCTGACCAAGGACGGCACCGTGAACGGCTGGTTCTCGACGATGAACGACCTGTTCAAGACCTTCGGCAAGCTCGAGACCTCGCTCGATCCCAAGGACTACTATCTCGGCGATCAATACATCTCGGCCTGACGGGCCTTCTTGAAACCGCCCTTTGCAAATCGCAAGCCCCGGCAGCGAGCCGGGGCCTGTTTCCAGACAATCACAGCAGCGACGAGCCATTCATGAACGTTCTCTACATCGACATCGACAGCCTCAGGCGCGACCATCTCGGCTGCTACGGCTATCACCGGAACACCTCTCCCGTCATCGACGGCCTTGCCGGTGACGGCATCCGCTTCGAGAACGTCTATGTTTCCGATGTGCCTTGTCATCCGTCGCGCACTGCGTTGTGGAGCGGCCGCCACGGAATGCGGACCGGCGTGGTCGGCCATGGCGGCACCGCTTGCGAGCCGTTCCGCGAAGGCGCCGAAAGAGCCTGGGCGGGTACCTTCTACGAAGAGGGCTGGATGCGGGCGCTGCGCGATCTCGGCTACCACACCACGACGATCAGCAGCTTCGGCGAGCGGCATGGCTGCTGGCACTGGTATGCCGGCTTCAACGAGATCATCAATCCGGGCAAGGCCGGCATGGAAAATGCCGACGAGGTCTCGGGCCTGGCGATCGATTGGCTGAAGCGCAATGGCTCGGCGAAAAAATGGTTCCTGCATGTCAATGTCTGGGACCCGCACACGCCCTATCGCGCGCCGGACGCCTTCGGCGACCCCTTTGCCGACCAGCCGCTTCCCGACTGGATGACCAAGGCGGTGTTCGAGAAGAGCCATGCCGGCTACGGCCCGCACAGCCCGCAGGAACCCTCGGGTTTCGACGTCGAGCCGGGCGGATCGAAATACCGGCGCATGCCGTCGCCGATCAACGACATGGACACCGTCAAGGCCTGGTTCGACGGCTACGACACCGGCGTGCTCTACGCCGATCATCATGTCGGGCTCATCGTCGAGGAACTGAAGCGTCAAGGCCTGTTCGATGACACGATCATCGTCATCGGCGCCGATCATGGCGAGAACCTCGGCGAGCTCAATGTCTGGGGCGACCATCAGACGGCGGACGAATTCACCTGCAACGTGCCGCTGGTCATCCGCTGGCCCGGCGCCGAGGATATGCGCGGCGTCAATAGTGGGCTGCACTATCATTTCGACTGGGCCGCCACGCTGATTGACCGGCTTGGCGGCAGCGTGCCAGTGCTGTGGGACGGGCGCTCCTTCGCGCCGGCGCTTGCCGCGAGCGAGGAGGGCGGCCGCGATTTCCTGGTGCTGAGCCAGGGTGCGTGGGCGGTGCAGCGCGGCGTGCGGTTCCGGCTCGGCGGGGCCGACTGGCTGATGCTGCGCACCTACCACGACGGCTACAAGGATTTCGGCCCGGTCAGCCTGTTCAATCTGAGCGAGGATCCGCATGAGCAGCATGATCTCTCCGGTGTTCGAAGCGATGTGGTCGATCATGCCAGCCGGCTGCTCGAGGACTGGCGCAGCACGATGGCCGGCCGCAGCGACAGCGATGTCGATCCGCTGGTGACGGTGATCCGGGAAGGCGGGCCATTCCATTGCCTTGGCGAGTTGCCGGGCTACCTCGAAAGACTGCGCCGGACCGGCCGCACCGATGCGGCAGTGGAACTCGAGCAGCGCCGCCCGGCACCCCCGCCAAGGCTCAAATCCCTGAACTGACGGAGGGCATGCTGCCGGCGTGCCTGGCCGTGCCCTAGCAGCCAGTTGCCGCTGCCTCACGACAGGCCGGCCGGTTCGCCCTATCTCCATGCCGCCGGTCGGGTTTGGCCCGGCGGTATGGAGGATGGAACCACGTGACATCGACGCCAGTTGCCAGTCGCGAAGCGGCGCCCTTGCCGGTCGCAGCGCTGATGGGCGCCATGGTGTCGATCCAGATCGGCGCCACCTTTGCCAAGGGTCTGTTCCCGCTGATCGGCGCGCAAGGCACGACGACGCTGCGGCTGGTTATCGGCGCGTTGATGCTGATCGCGGTGCTGCGGCCCTGGCAGATGCGGCCCTCGCGCGCCACTCTGCCGTGGCTGGTCGCCTATGGGGTGACGCTTTGCGCGCTCAACCTTCTGTTCTATGCAGCGCTCGCCAGGATTCCGCTCGGCATCGCGGTGGCGCTGGAGTTTTCCGGCCCGCTTCTGGTGGCGACCTTGACCTCGCGGCGCGCCAGCGACTTTGCCTGGATCGCGCTGGCGGTGGCCGGCATCCTGCTGTTGTCGCCCTTCGTTCATTCACTCGCGCCGCTTGATCCGATCGGGGTGATGCTGGCGCTGGCGGCCGGCGGCTTCTGGGCGCTCTATATCGTGCTGGCCCAGAAAGCCGGCGCGGAGCTTGGCACCCGCACTACCGCCTACGGCATGGCGATCGCCGCCGTGCTGGTGCTGCCATTCGGCGTGGCGCAAGCGGGAACCGCGCTGCTGGCGCCCTCGATCCTGGTCAGCGCGCTGCTCGTCGGCCTGTTCTCCAGCGCACTGCCGTTCTTTCTGGAGATGGTGGCGCTGACCCGGATGCCGGCCCGCATCTACGGCACGCTGACTTGCATGGAGCCGGGGCTGGGCGCCCTGGCCGGTTTCCTGTTCCTGCACGAGAGCCTGACCGTCACGCAACTGGGCGGCATCGCCGCCGTCATTGCCGCAGCTTTCGGCACGGCGGTCACCTCGAAGCCACCGGTGCCGTCGCCGGAGTAGGGGCGGGATTACGGATGCGCGGGATCATGCCGCGAAGCCGATCCTGCCGCTGACTACCGTTCTAGCGTTGCCTTTGTCCAGTCGGCGCCCTTCATTGCTGTTCAGAACCTCAAGCTGAGATCGACCTTGGCACCCTGGTCGGCCGTGCCGCTGCCAAACTGTCCGGTGTAGGAGAGCGCCAGCGTGGCATTGGCCGACATGTTGAGGTCGAGGCCGGCCTCGATGACCGCTGCGTCCCTGGCGATCGGCACGCCGGCAATGGTGAAGGCGTCGCCGCCGGCGAAGGCGAAGCTGGAGGTCGGCGTGACATCGCCGAAGGCATGGCGCCAGCCGAGCATGCCGCGCGCGGTGGCGTTCATGCCGCCAAGTGCAAAATCGGTGGAGCCGCGCAGGCCGAGCGTGGTGAAGGTGGCGTCGGTGGTCGAGCCGGCGCTGGTCAATGCTGCATCGCCGCCCGTTTCGGTGAAGCCGTCTGTATGCACGCTGACATAGGCGAGATTGGCGAAGGGTTCGAACTTGAAGCGCCCGGCATCGGCCGCCTTGTAAGCGAGTTCTCCGAAGATCTGCGCGGTGCCGGCATCGTAGTCGGCCGACAGTCCATCCGCGAAGCCATTGAAAACGACGGAGCGTCTTGTCGAAAAACTGCTCCAGCTGTAGGCGGCGCCGGTGCGGAAAGCGATGGCGCCCCAATTGGTGCCGCCATAGAGACCGAGATGGTAGCTGTCGGCCTTGCCGGAGGAGTTGCGATCGTCCGTATCGAAGGAGGAATGGCTGTAGCCGCCGAGCAGTCCGACGCGCCAGCCGCCGACCAGCGTGTCGGCGCCGGCCAGGAGGCCGCCGGTCGAGCGGTCGAAGGCGGCGGCGTTGCCGTCACTGTCCGTGTTGCCCCAGGAGCCGAAGGCCTGGCCCCAGACGGCAAAACGCTCGGTGTCGGCGGCGACCATTTCGGGTCCGCCTTCGCCATAGGCCACGACGGGTAAAGCAGCGGTGCCACTGTCGCCGAAGGCGTCGCGGATGCGGCTGGTGGCGGCATCGCGGACGAAGCGGCTGTCCTCGACCAGCATCCCCCTGGCCGAGGCATGGATCTCGCCCGAGAGCTGATCGAAGGCGGCCTGGGCAACCGCTTCGCTCGGCAAGCCCACAATGGCATCATAGAGTGGATTGCCCGCCCCCAGGCTTTCGGCGCCTCCGCCGGTGGCGATCTGGTTGGGCGTCAGACCGACCGAGGCAAAGGACTTTGCCTGCACCACATCGAGATAGACGTGCGTCGCGTCGTAATTGGCAAGAAGGCCGATGAACGGGCCGGCCCCGTTGAGCGTGTAGGTGCCGGCGACGCCGCTAGCTGCTTGCAGCACCGTGTAATGCGTGCCCAGCACGTAAGGCGCGGCATCCGTCTTGACGACGTCGAGGACCGCGCCGGCGGCGATCGTCGCAGTGCCCGTCGCCAGGATGAGGTCTGACTGGCCGGTCGAGGTCAATTCGACCTGGTAGATCGAGCCCGCTGCCTGGTCGATGTCGCCCGCGACATTGAGCGTGCCGATTGAATTGCCCGGTGCGATGATGCCGCCCGACTGCGCCACGATGCCGCCCACCGTGCCGTTGCCGCCCAGCACGCCGCCTAAGATCGTCACCAGCGAGCTGGCCAGCGAACCGTTCACGGCCAGCCGTCCGCCCACCACGTTGGTGGCGCCGGTGAAGCCGTTCGAATTGGCGGTCAGGTTCGTCGTGCCGGCGATCTGGTTGATCGTCCCCAGCCCGCTGATCGTGGCGTCGAACGCGTAGTTTGCCTCGGTATGATTGAAATTGAGCGTGCCGACGCCACTGCCGAACTGCAGCGCGGTCGGGCCGAAAACGCCGGCGCCTGTGGCTGCGGAGCCTGCCGCGGCGCCGATGTTGAGCGTGCCGGTCGAACCCGCGTGACTGGCAATGGTGACGGTGCCGCCGGCGAAAACCGCGCCGCCGTTCGAAATCGTCAGTGTGCCCGCGCCGTCGAGGCCGACGGCAAGGCCCGCGCTGCTGGTCCAAGTCGAGCCGGTGCCGTCGACCGTCGCCGTGCCGGTCGAGCCTGGATTGTACCCGAGGTAGCCCCAGGCATTGCTGACCGTGCCGCTGTTCAAGACATTCAGTGTGCCGGTTCCGAGGTTGCCGACGTAGAGGTCGCCGCTGTTGGCCCAGATGGAATTCGCACCACCCACGGTCACAGCACCCATACCTGTGCTGACGTTACCGACGAAGCCGCCTGCGCTCTGGATGGTTCCCCCGTTTGAAACCGTCAGTGTGCCGGTGCCTCCGGTGCCGATGAACAGCGCTGAGCTGTTGATCCAGCTCGAGCCCGCGCCGTCGACCGTGGCCGTGCCAGTCGAGCCCACCGAGTTACCCAGGTGGCCGACCGTGTTCTTGACAGTGCCGCCGCCTTGGATTGTCAGCGTGCCAACGCCGCCTCCGCTGACGCCGACATAGAGAGCTGAACTGCCGTTCCATGTCGAGCCGGCGCCGTCGACCATCGCGGTGCCGACAGAATAGTTCCCGACATAGCTCATGGCGCTGTTGACGGTGCCGCCGTTCGAAATCGTCAGCGAGCCGGTGCCGCTGTGGCCGACAATCAGAAGATTCACACTATTAGTCCATGTCGAGCCGACGCCGTCGACCGTCACCGCGCCAGTGGAGCCCGCTGCTTTGCCAACATAGGCCGAGTCACTGCTGACCGTGCCGCCGCTCGAGACCGTCAGCGTGCCCGTGCCATGATTGCCGACGTTAAGGCTCCCACTGTTGGTCCAGGTCGAGCCGGCGCCCGCGACGGCCACCATGCCGGTCGAGCCCACCGAATTGCCGACATAGGCCGCGTCATTGCCGACGGCGCCGCCGTTGGTGATCGCCAGAGTGCCGGCGCCGTAGTTGCCGACAGTCAACGACCCGCTGTTGCTCCAGGTCGAGCCGGCGCCGTCGACGAAGACCATGCCGGTCGAGCCCGTCGAGTTGCCGACATAGGCCGAGTCATCGCTGACGGCGCCGCCGTTGGTGATCGCCAGAGCCCCGGTGCCGTTGTTGCCGACAGTGAGATCGCCGCTGTTTGTCCAGGTCGAGCCCGCGCCGTCGACCGTCGCCGAGCCGTTTGAGCCAGAGTACTCGCCCACGCTCCCGACAGCATTGCTGACCGTGCCACCATTCAAGATCGTCAATATACCGGCGCCGTTAAAGCCGACGTAAAAGCTGGAGCTGCCAGTCAAATTCGACCCTGCGCCGTCAACCGTCACGATGCCTGTTGAGCCCACGTTATAGCCGAGCGCGCCGGTGGCGTAGCTGACCGTGCCGCCTTTCTGAATGTTCAGCGTGCCGGTGCCCTGGGCGCCGATATAAAGGGCCGAGCTGTTTGTCCAGGTCGAGCCAGCGCCATCGACGGTCACCGTGCCGTTGGAGCCCGCGTGCCAGCCGATGGTGCCTGTCACATTGCTGACCGCGCCGCTGTTGGTGACGCTCAGCGTGCCGACGCCAAGTTCGGCGATATAGAGGTCACTGCTGTTGGTCCAGGTCGAGCCGATGCCGTCGACCGTCACGGTGCCGGTGCCCGCACCGTAACCGACATGACCCACGGTGTCGCTGACAGCGCCGCCGTTCGAGATCGTCAAGGTACCGTTGCTGTTGGTGCCCGAAGCAAGGAAAAGGTCCGAACTGTTGCTCCAGGCCGAGCCTGCTCCAGTCACGGTCACGCTGCCGCTCGAGTCCGAGAGATAGCCCAGATAGCCGGCCGTATCGGCGAGCGTGCCGCCGTTTGTGATCGTCAACGAGCCTGTGTAACTCGCAATGGTGCCGAGAAACACATAGTGCGCGGCCGCATTCGCCGCATTGACCACGGCCGGATTCGGGAACGTCGCGTTGAGAGTAACGTCGTCGCTCGATGTCGGAACGGCGGCGGGGTTCCAGTTTCCGGCGGTAAACCAATCTGTGGAGGCAGCGCCGGTCCATATCTCGGCTGCCGTGGCGGCGATTGGCTGGCCAAGGCCGACCAGTGCGGTCGACGTCAGCGCCAGATACTTCAACGCCTTCGCTTTGCGGCCTCCAAATCTATTCTGCGGCATTCAATCCCCTGACATGACAGTCGTTTCGCCCTGAGGGCTGATATGTCATCGGGGCCAGGCGTTGTCTTGGGCAGGGCCGCACCGGAATTGGACTGGAGAGAGGCGTCGTGCCTTTTCCGCGCACTGTGGCAGTTTTGCGCCATCGAGTGCGACGCTTTACGGATATCTCCGATTTTTTCCGGAATTGCGTCAGCCAAATCGACGAAGTTCGGGAAAATTCTTGTCCAAAACAGCAATGAAATTGTCGTCCATGGCGGAAGTACTTCTTGCTCTGGACAAGCCATTATCTGGTCCAATACGGTGCATGTCTAAAGTGAAGGCGCATATAGAAAAGGCCCCGGATATCCGTTGCAAAAGAATGTCTTCTCATCGGTCGATTTGCCGTCGCATCTGGACCACCGCGCGCGGTTCGCGCTCTGGCAGGACATCCACGTCGCCGAGATCTGGTCGGTCGAATATACGATTTCCGAGAAGCTGTCGTTCCAGGCCGCCATCGAAGCCACGGCCGTCGGGTCGCTGGTGCTTGGGCAGATGGCCGGGACGATCCGGCATGCCAGCCGCAAGGCGAGCAACATCGCCGCCGACGGCCGCGACGGCTATCTGCTGCTGGTCAACAATGGCGATACGGTGCTCAGCGGCACCCAGATTGGCCGCGACTATCACGTCGGCAAAGGCGAAGCCGCACTGGTCTCGGCTTCGGAAGCGTTGCAGATGACCGGCGGCGACAACAATGTCTGGGCCAATGTGGTGCTGCCGCGCATCGTTCTGGAGAATGCCTTCACGCATGTCGAGGACCGGTTGGCGTTGACCATCGGCGCCGACAACGAGGCGCTCGACATGCTCAAGCGCTATTGCAGCTTCCTGGAAGCAGGTCCCGCCTTGCTGTCTCCCGATCTCATCGGCCATGCCACCGAAACGATCGTCGATCTGATCGGCCTGGCGACCGGCGCCAAGGGCGAGGCGGCCGAACTGGCGGGCCTGCGCGGCCTGCGCGCGGCAAGGCTGCAGGCCATCCTGCAAAAGATGCGCGACAATTTCGCCGATCCCGCCATTTCGGCGCAGAGTGTTGCCGGGCAATTGCGGCTGTCCGTGCGCTACGTCCATGACCTGTTGCAGGAAACCGGGGTGAGCTTTGCCGAGCGCATTCTCGAATTGCGCCTGCAGAGAGCCTATCGAATGCTGTCCGACAGACGCAACGACCGCATGCGGATCAGCGAGATCGCGCTGCTCAGCGGCTTCTCCGACGTGTCCTATTTCAATCGCTGCTTCCGCCGCCGCTTCGGCTCGACGCCGGGCAGTGCCAGGTAGTCTCGCCGACAGCGAATCCCGCCGGATGCACGGCGCGCCCATCGACTGAGGCCGAATGGCCACACCGACCGGGAAAGTGCCGCGGTGCTTTCCCGGTCAATTCGGGTGCAGCCCAGCCCAAGACGCGGCCGGTGGACAATGCAACACCGGATTTCTCGACAACAGCTGGATCTCCGCGGGCATCCGCGCGGCGGCGACCACGACAATTTTGGGGCGGCAGACAAACCATGAAAACTCTTCTTCTCGCTACGGCCTTCATCCTCGCGCCGCTCGGCGTGGCATGCGCGGCTGATGTCACCGAGGCTTCGCCCGCCGGCTACGACTGGTCCGGCCTCTATGCCGGCGTCGACGTCGGCTACGCAGCCGGAAAATCCAATCTGTTCATCGCCGGCGGCGGCATCGGTGGGGCCACTGACCTCAACCTTCCCCTCGATCCAGACGGTTTTATTGGCGGTATTCATCTCGGAGCCAATTACCAAATGGCGAACCGCTTCGTCATCGGCGCCGAGGCTGACCTCATGTATAATAATACAGATGGACTGATACCCCTCGATGCTGGTGGCGGTGGTTTCAGCACATTGCTCAAGAGCGAACTCAAGTGGTCGGGCGCGGCGCGGCTGCGAGCGGGTTACGCTTTCGGTCGAACTTTGCCTTACATCGCTGCCGGCGTGGCCGCGGCAAAGTATGAAGTGACTGCGATCGGCGGCAGCGGCGCCGTTCAAATACCATTCCACGATGAGACCCATGTCGGCTGGACGGTTGGCGCCGGCATCGAGCACGCCTTCACCGACCGGTGGATCGCGCGAGCTGAATATCGCTACTCCGACTTCGGCAGCCAGGACCTCTCGGTGGCTGCTGGTCTGCCCACAGAGACGAGCGTCGATCTCCAGACGCACGATCTGCGGGTCGGTCTCAGCTACAAGTTCTGACCTGCCGTCGTTGAACAAACCCCCGCGCTTTTTTGCGCGGGGGAGGCAATAGTTTCGGGATAGCAAACGATGAAAACCATTCTTCTCGCCACGGCCTTCATCCTCACGCCCGTCGGCATGGCGTTCGCGGCGGACACCAGTGAGGTCTTGCCTGTCGCGGCCACCTACGACTGGTCCGGCGCCTATGTCGGCGCGCAAGCCGGTTACGCCTGGGGGAACGCAAGGGTCGGGCAGGATTTCGCCCCCGGCAGTTTCGACAACTACGGCTGGGGCTATGGCCCGTCCGGTGGCTTCGGCGGCTTGTATGCCGGCTACAGCAAGCAGTTCGACGGCGGGCTGGTTCTTGGCATCGAGGGCGACTACAACTTCGCAAGCGTGAAGGACACCACGCTCTATCGGGCGCTCGGCGTCGATGACCCTGCCTTTGGCGGCGAGCTCGAGCTGGAGTCGGTTGGCACCGTGCGTCTGAGAGCCGGCTATGCGATGGATCGCTGGCTTCCCTTTGTCACCGGCGGCCTGGCCGTGGCAAGCTATAAACACACTACCACCGACATTCCGGGCGGTCCCTATGCCGACGCCAAAGACACCATCACCGGCTACACGCTGGGCGCCGGTGTGGAATACGCCGTCACCGACAATTGGGTGGTCCGCGGCGAGTACCGGTTCGCCGATTTCGGCCGCCATACGTCCCAGCGTCACCTGATCGTCAACGGCGCTCCTCTCAATCCCGACGAGATCGAGTTGACGACGCACGATGTCCGGATCGGTGTTGCCTACAAGTTCTGATTGCTATCTCCCCCCTCGAGGGGGAGATGGCCGGCAGGCCAGAGGGGGTCGGTTCGACTGGGCTCGGCCTGCTGCTGCAGATGAGGTTGGCGCTTTACGCGGCGACCCCCTCTGTCGCCTTCGGCGACATCTCCCCTTCAAGGGGGGAGACAAAGCCGGCGCTGGCTAAATCAGCTTCTCAAGCGTGATCGGCAGATCCCGCACGCGCTTCCCCGTGGCGTGAAACACCGCGTTGGCAATCGCTGGCGCCACGCCGACAATGGCCAGTTCGCCAACACCTTTACCGCCGAGCACGGAGGAATGCAGATCGGGGATGCCGACCGAGATCACCTCGATGTCGGGAATGTCGGCATTGGTCGGCACGAGATAGTCGGCGAGGTTGTTGTTGACGATGCGGCCGTGGCGGCGGTCGACGATGCCTTCTTCGAGCAGCGCCTGGCCGATGCCCATGATGATGCCGCCCTTCCACTGGCTTTCGGCGAGTTTCGGGTTGTAGAGCCGCCCCGAATCCAGCGCCGACACGACGCGTGAGACGCGCACGGTGCCGAAATCCTCGTCGACGCGCACCTCGATGAAATGCGCGCACCAGGAGTGGCGGGAGTAGTCGCCCTCGGTGTGCGGCAGCGCCATGGCGATGGTGGTGTAGTTCTTGTAGCGATCTTCTGGCGTCGAGTTGGCCGGCATGGTGTCGCCGGTGGCTTCGATGTGGTCGCGGCCGACGCTTTTGAGCAGTTCGGCGATCGAGACATCGGGGCCGTCGCCGCGCGGCGAGCCGATACGGCCATTGGCGACGACCAGCGTGTTGGCCTGCAGCGTATGGAAGGGCGAGCGCGGATCGCTGATGGCGAGGCCGACCAGCTGGTCGAGCGCCGATGTCGCCGCCTTGTAGACCGCACCCGTCATCACGCCGGCCAGCCGCGAACCGCCGGTGACGCCGGCACGGGGAAAGCGCGAGTCGCCGAGCCTCACCACCACGTCGTCAGCTCGCACGCCGACCGTTTCGGCGGCGGTCTGCGCCAGGATGGTGTAGGTGCCCTGACCCATGTCGATCGACGAGCTTTCGACCTCGACGGAGCCGTCGGCCAGGATGCGCACGATCGCCTCGCCATAGGCGCGCCGCACCGGATAGGTGCCGGCGGCGACGCCCCAGCCGATCAGCTGGTTGCCGTCGCGCATCGAGCGCGGTTCGGGCGTGCGCCTGGCCCAGCCGAAGCGCTCGGCGCCGGTGGCAAAAGCCTCGCGCAACTGTCTGGTCGACCAGGCTTTTTTGGCATGCGGGTCCTGTTCGGCATAGTTTCTCAGCCGGATCTCCAGCGGATCGATGCCGACCTCGTAAGCGAGCTCGTCGATGGCGCTTTCGATGCCGAAGGCCGAGGGGTTTTCGCCCGGCGCGCGCATGGCGCCAGGCACCACCGAATTGACGCGCACGACATTCTGCCTGGAGGAGAAATTCGGTGTCGCATACATGATCGAGGTGACCGACCCCAGCGGCTCGACCCACATGCCGTCCATCGATGTCTCGTTGACGCCACGATGCACGATCGACTGGATTTTTCCTTGCCGGTCGGCGCCGATGGTCACTGTCTGGCGCGTCGCGGCGCGGCCGCCGTAACCGGTGAAGGTCTGCGGCCGCGTCATCACCAGCCGCACCGGCCGGCCGAGCATCTTGGCGGCACATGCCGCCACAGCGCCATGGCTGAGCGCTAACGCCTTGGAGCCGAAGCCGCCACCAATATAGGGCGAGACCAGCCGTACGTTCTCGAACGGCACGCCGAACCATTCGGCATAGGTGCGGGCCATACCGTCCAGCCACTGGCTCGGCTCCCACACGGTGAGCTGGTCACCCTCCCAGCGGGCGATCAGGCCGTGCGGCTCCATCGGCGCCTGGTATTCGCGCGGCGTGTTGTAGGCAGCACAAATCCGCACCGCGGCCGAGGCGAATGCACCTTGCGCGTCACCCCATTCCTTGGTCATGGCGTCGATCGGAATGCCGTCGCCGGCCTTGGCGTCGCTGAGGTCGACGATCGAAGGCGTCTCGTCATAGCTGATCTTGACCAGTGCTGCCGCCGCGACCGCCTGCTCGAAGGTTTCCGCCACGATCGCCGCGACATGCTGGCCCGAAAAAGTGATGTCGCGCGCGAGCGGGCAATAGGGCTTATCGGGCGGCGGCGTGCCGAACCAGTCCGCCGCTGTCCTGAGGCTGATGATGGTGTCGGGCGTCAGCACTTGCAGCACGCCGGGCGCTGCCTCGGCCGCGTTCGTGTCGATCGCGCGCACCTTGCCGGATGCAATCGTGCTTTCGACCAGCACGGCGTAGGCGAGGCTTTCGAGCTGCTGCTCGACGGCGTATTTCGCCGCACCGGTGATCTTGGCCGGGCCGTCGACGCGCGACAGCCGGCCGCCGACGGCTTCCGCACCGTCGGATGCGTCACCATGTCTGATGTTGTGAACCGTCATGCCGTTTCTCCCATCTTGAGAATAGCCCGCGCGACAACGCGCGGCGCCAGTTCGATCTTGTAGTGGTTGGCGCCATGGTCGGTGGCGCCTTCGACGGCGAGCAGGCTGGCGGCGCGGACAGCGTCCGGCTCCAGCACCTTGCCCTTCAGCGCGTCCTCCACGGCCCGCGCACGCCAAGGCTTGGTCGCGACGCCGCCGAGCGCCACACGCAAATCACGGATGGTGCGCCCATCGGCCTCGAACTCGATGCCGACAGCAGCACTTGCCGCGGCAAACTCATAGGATTGCCGGTCGCGGATCTTGAGGTAAGTCGAACGCCGGGCAGAGGCCGAGCCGGGGATCTCGATCGCGGTGATCATCTCGCCCGGTTCGATCGCGTGTTCCCTGTCCGGCGTGGTGCCGGGCAGCAGGAAAAAGTCGTCGACCGGAACCTGGCTCTGGCCCAGATGCACGACCGCATCGAAAGCGACCAAGGCCACTGCGAGATCGCCGGGATACATGGCGATGCAGGCGTCGCTGGTGCCGAGCACGGCGTGTCCCTTTGTGACGCCGCCGATCGCCGAACAGCCGCTGCCGGGTTCCCGCTTGTTGCAGGCAGGGAAATTCGCCGGGTCGCGGAAATAGGGGCAACGCGTGCGCTGCATCAG
>NZ_RZQG01000649.1:0-3445 GCF_003998635.1 Mesorhizobium sp. M7D.F.Ca.US.004.03.1.1 | reverse complement strand
GCTGCGCACGTAACGACGCCAGCGTTTCCAGCACCTGCTCGGGCCGCTTGAAGGTCGGCAAGGTGACGACCGCTTCGACGGCCTCGAGGTCAAGCCGCGGCGAGCGTCCAGCGATCGATACCGAACCGTCCGATGGCAAAGGGATCATCCGTGTCCAGCCACATGGTGAGTTGGGTTCTGGTAGCACCCCGGTGATAAGGTTTCGTTAATCACCTTGCACGGAGAAGCCCGCCAGGCAGGGGCTTTCGGTCGTCGAATGTGCTCGCTTAATCAAGGGTTCACCGCACTTTGCTACCGGCTACACCACTGGATAGGTGAGATGCATCTGCTGTTCGCCACATCGATCGTGCCCGACGGCGCTCTCGCCTCGGGCTACGAGATCGCCAACGCTGCGATCATCGCTGCCTTGCGGCGCGCTGGCGCGCGCGTCACCGTCATCGGCTTCACCTGGCCGGGGAGACCCGCGGCCGATCCCGAAAACACCGTGGTGCTGGGTGCGATCGACGTGCGCACGGACAATGCCTCTGCACGGCAAAAGCTGGCCTGGGTCGGCAAGGCGCTGCTTTCGGGCCTCACATTTGCGTCGGTCAAGTTGCGCGCGGTGTCCGAAGGCGATGTACTTGCTGCTGTCGAGCGCACCGGCCCGTTTGACGGCTACGTGTTGAATTCCGTGCAGTTCGCCGGTGCCTTTGAAAAGCTGTTCGCTGACCGGCCTTCGATCTTCGTTGCCCACAATGTCGAGCATCTTTCGGCGCAGGAGAATGCCGCTGCGGCCGGAAGCCTCTTCCAGCGCCTGTTGTTCCGCCGCGAGGCGAGGTTGCTCAAGACCGTAGAAGAACGTCTCTGTCGACGGGCGCGCTTCGTCTTCACGCTGGCCGAGGAAGACCGCGCCGCACTCGGTGTCGCCTCGGACGACCGCTCGGCGGTGCTGCCTTTGGTGACCGGCGCCGCGGCGCCAACCCGGAAAGGCCCGCGCCGCATCGACTGCGACGCCGCCCTGATCGGCACCTGGACCTGGCAGCCGAACCGCATCGGTCTCGACTGGTTCCTGGGCAAGGTCGTACCGCATTTACGCTCCGATTTCCGCATCCGCGTCGCCGGCAGCATGCCTGCCGGCGTTACGTCGAAGCATCCCGGTGTCGAATTTGTCGGCCGCGTGCCCGACGCGCAGGCGTTCGTAAGCAGCGCTGCCGTCATCCCGTTGATCAGCACCGCCGGCAGCGGCGTCCAGTTGAAGACCATCGAAACCTTCGAGCTCGGCCTGCCGTCCGTCGCCACCAGCCGGTCGCTGCGCGGCATTGACCATCGCCCGGCCAATTGTGTCGTCACCGACGACCCCGCTGCCTTCGCCAAGGCTCTCGAAGCCGCGGCTGCCGACATCCGCGACGTCGACGGCAGCGCGTTCCGGCGTTCGCAGGTCAAGGCGCTCGACGCCGCCATCCGTCTCGGCCTCGAAAAGCTCGGGCCTGTCAGGCAGGAGGCGTTTGCATGAACATGCATTCCGCCCGCGCCGCCTTCGGGCTCGACAAGCTCAAGACGATCCTTGGCATCCCGGTGGTTGCGATCCGCTGGAACGATGCCATCGTCCTGCTGAACCGGCTGATCGCCGAGCGGCGCTTCACCAAGGTCAGTTTCCTCAACGCCCACAACGCCAACATCGCCTGTACCGATCCGGTCTTCGCCGAGGCGCTGGATGATTTCCTCATCCTGCCCGACGGCATCGGCGTCGATCTGGCGGCGAGACTTCTTTACGGCGCGCCGTTTCCGGACAATCTCAACGGCACTGATTTCGTCCCCGCCTTCCTGCAAGCCTCGACGACGCCGCTGACGGTTGGGCTGCTCGGCGCGACGCGCGTCAACGCCGAAGCGGCGTCGGTCAAGCTGGCAGCACTGGCCGTGCAGCACCGGTTCGTGGTGATCCACGACGGCTATTTCCCCGCTTCGCAGGAATCGGAAATCGTCGACCGGATCGCCGCGCTGCGGCCGGACGTGCTGCTCGTCGCCATGGGTGTGCCGCGCCAGGAATTGTGGATCGCACGCCATATCGACGCGCGCCACTGTACGCTGCCGATCGCCGTCGGCGCGCTGCTCGACTTCCTGAGCGGCTCGGTGCCGCGGGCACCCTTGTGGATGCGCCGGCTGCGGCTTGAATGGCTGTTTCGGTTGGCTGTCGAACCGAGCCGCCTGTGGCGCCGCTATGTGGTCGGCAATCCCCTGTTCCTGCTGCGCGTCGTCAGGCAGAGATTCTCGCGTACACCCGAAACAGCGAGGGACAGCCAGTGAACAGCAGGTTCGTTCCAGGCGCCGCTGTCGAACCAGGCCCGCTTCGGCAGACACCGACGGCGGCAATCGTGACGGCAAGCTACGCGCCCGATTTCGAGCGCTGCCGCCTGCTGTGCGAGACACTTGATCGCCACGTTTCCGGCGCGGCGCACCACTACATCCTGGTCGAACATCGCGACGTCAGGCTGTTTCGCCAATTGGAGACCGGCCGCCGCACGGTCGTCGACGAGCGTGATCTGCTGCCACGCTGGCTGTATGCCTTCGACGACCCGCTCAGCCTGTTTCGACGGCGCGTCTGGCTCAGCCTGAAGACGCAGCCGTTGCGCGGCTGGCACGTGCAACAGCTGCGCCGCATCGCCATATCAGCGCACGCATCCGAAGACGTGCTGATCTTCTGCGATTCCGACGTCGCCTTCCTGAAACCTTTCGACTGCGGCGCCTTCTGGCGCGACGGCAAGGCGCGGCTGTTCCGGCGTGACGGCGTGCTGGCGGACGAAGGTCATGATGAGCATCGCATCTGGTCGCGCAACGCCGGGTCGGCACTCGGCATCGATCCGTCCCGGACATCGATCCACGACTATATTTCGACGCTGATCGCCTGGCGTCGCGACACCGTACTGGCGATGTGCGGCGAGATCGAAAGAGTCCATGGCCGCAACTGGGTCGAGGTCGTCGGCTCGGCGCGCAAATTCTCCGAATGCATGATCTACGGCCGCTATGTCGACGATCTGCTGGAGGGCGCCGGCCACTTCCACGGCTCGGAGGAGTTCTGCCGTATCCACTGGACCGGCGAAGCGCTGTCGGACGACGAGTTCCGCCACTTCGTTGCCGCCATGGCGCCGGAGCAGGTGGCGATAGGCATGCAATCCTTCATCGGCACCGATATCGGCCGCATCCGCCGTCTGATTGGGTTGGATTAGACGGGTTTGGCCGGCTTGCGCATCGCCGAATAGGTGAGCAGCGTCGAGGCGAGATACAAAAGCAGGAAGACGACGTTGAGCGACAGCACCAGGTTCGGCGTGTCGAGGATGGTCGTCAGCACATAGGTCAGCAACAGCGCCTTCAGCCCGGCGAGCAGGCCGAGATTGAGCGCCCGCACCAGCGTCTGGCCGCGTGCGAACAAAAGCTCGGCCTGGTATTCGACCAGATTGCGCAGTCCCGG
>NZ_RZQG01000648.1:0-3449 GCF_003998635.1 Mesorhizobium sp. M7D.F.Ca.US.004.03.1.1 | reverse complement strand
ATGCTGCGAATCACCTCGCGATACTGCCACGCTTTTCAGCGCCAAGCGACCGAGGTTCCTGTTCCGTTCGGGGATATGATCCTTCTTAACCCAAAACCATTCGATAACCAAGTCGGCGGAAATAGGTCGGATACCACCGTGCGAAATTCCTGATTCTTTAACAATGCCGCCTAGGGTTAAGCCCAACAAAACAAGAAACTGCGGGCATCAGGGGTTTCGGCGTGAGGGGCAAGGCCATATCGATGATCGGCATCGCCGCCGTTTTTGGCGCGATCTCGATCTTTGCCGCGGATTTCTGGGTCAAGAGCCAGGCCAAGGCCGATTCCGAAGAGAAGACGGCGTCGATCCCGGCACCTGTCGTGCCCAGGGTAGAGTTCAAGACCATCGTGGTGGCGAATGCGCCGCTGCGCTACGGCATGGAACTCGACCGGGCGCAGCTTAGCGAAATTCCGTGGTCGGAAGAGTCCGTGCCGCAGGGCGCCTTCACCACTATCAATGCGTTGCTCGCCGACGGCAGCCGCGTGGTGCTGTCGCCGATCGAAGTCAACGAACCGGTGCTGCTGACCAAGTTGTCCGGGCCAAATGGCCGCGCGACGCTCTCCAACATGATGACGCCCGGAATGCGGGCGGTAACCATCCGTACCGACGAGATCGCGGGGGTTGGCGGTTTCGTCACGCCGGGCGACCGGGTCGATGTCGTGCTGACACGCGATGCCGGCGAAATCCAGGAAGTGGCCAAGAACGCTCAGGGCGCTGCCGGTTCCACCATCACTTCCGAGATCGTCGTTGCCGATGCCAAGGTGCTGAGCGTCGGGCAGGGCGCCGACGAGCGCCAGACGACGCCGCAGATTTCCAATTCCGTGACCATCGAGGTGACGACCGACGGCGCGCAGAAAGTGGCACTGGCCCGCACCGTCGGCACCTTGTCCTTGTCGCTTCGGTCCTCCAGCGAAGGCGGAGACGACAAGAACGGCGTCACCACCATCTCTTCCTTCGGTGGATCGGTCGCCTCGAATGTGCAGGCCGCGGCCGGCTCATTGTTCGATGCCGTCACCAAGGAGCCGGAGAAGCCGAAGTTCAAGACGGTCATCGTAACGCGCGGCACAAAGGCCGAGGAATACCAGGTTCCTTCGCCGGACCAGAAATAGAAGCCAGTGGGGACTGGGTGAGGGACGGGACAATGTTCGGGCTGATCACATATAGGGTCATGGGACGGTTGCGCGTTTTGCGCACCGTGGCTGTCGCGGCTTCGCTGGCTGCCGCCACGATGCTGGCCTTCGGCACCTGCGCCAAGGCCGACAACGACATCGTCTATGTGTCGTCGACCAAGAATGCGTCGATCAAGGTTGCCAAGGGCAAGCCAAAGACGATCATGACAAGTGCCGCCTTCTACCAGATCGTCATCGGCGATCCGGAGATCGCCAACGTCAATCCGCTGACCGACAAGTCCTTCTATGTGCTCGGCAACAATCTCGGCACCACCGGCATCGCGCTGTTCGACGAGAAGAAGCAGCTTGTCGGCACCATCGACATTGAGGTGACGCTCGACACCGACCAACTGGCCAGCACCATTCGCGCCAGCGTGCCGGATGCCAGGATCAAGGTCGGCTCGGCCAATGGCCGTGTCGTGCTGTCGGGCGAGGCCGATGACGCCGTCGCCGCCGAAAAGGCAAACAAGATCGCGACGCGCTTTTCCGGCACCGAAGAGGTGATCAACTCGGTCAACATCTCGTCGTCGCAGCAGGTCCAGCTCAACGTCCGCTTCGTCGAAATCAACCGCCAGGCTGGCCAGGAGCTGGGTGCCAAGTACGCCGCCAATTTCGCCTACGGCATCGGCGGACGCGACGTGACGATCGATCCGGGTTCAGTACCGACCGCCGGCACCGGCGAGATCATCGGCCGGCTTTTGTCGAGCGGTGTGTCGATCGATATCGCCATCAAGGCGCTGGAAGAGCGCGGCTTGGCGCGGCGGCTGGCCGAGCCGAACCTGATCGCCCGGTCCGGCCAGACGGCGAGCTTCCTCGCCGGCGGCGAGTTCCCGATCCCGGTCTCCGAGGACAACGGCAAGATCTCGGTCAGTTACAAGAAATACGGCGTCAGCCTGGATTTCACGCCTACCGTCCTGAAGGACGGGCTGGTCAGCCTGGACATCGCGCCGGAAGTCTCCTCGATCGACGCTTCGGCCTCCTACAATATCGGCACCATCTCGGTTCCCGGCTTCATCGTGCGCCGTGCCAGGACGTCGGTCGACCTGAAGAACGGCCAGAGCTTCATGATCGCCGGATTGCTGCAGTCGCAAAACGACATCACCACGTCGCGCATTCCCGGTCTCGGCAAGATGCCGGTGCTTGGAGCGCTGTTCTCCTCGAAATCCTATCAGCGGCGTGAGACCGACCTAGTCATCATCGTCACCCCCTATCTGGTCAAGCCGGTCGATCCGTCGAAGAAGCTCGTCGAGCCGACCGACGGCACGCAGCCGGCCAGCAACGCCGACTATTTTCTCAACAACACCGAGGAAGTGAAGACGTCCGACGCCAACCGCGCGCTGGCAATGGCCGACGGCAGCGTCGCGCAGCCGGCTGCCGTCACCACGGTCGGGCATTTCCTCGACCTGCCGAAGGACTGAAGTCATGCGCCTGGTCTTGAGATCGAGCATCGCCTTGCTGCTGGCAGGTTTTGCCGCCGGCTGCACCAGCGACGACTATGTGCGCAGCGAAGGGCCGACGATCGGCGCCGGCGAAGCGCAGGCTGCCAACACCGTCATGCAGATGGTCGATCCCTGGAAGTACGGAGTCCAGAACACCAGACTTCTGGTGCCGGCCCAGCGAGGCGCCGCTGCGGCCGTCACCCCCGATCAGGCGGCCGAAACGAAGGCGTCGCAGTCCAGCACGACTAATTGATCCAACGGGCAACTGGTCCAATGGCGACCTGACAGGCTGACAGAATGGCAAACGGCATCAAGACCAGGAAGATCCTGCTCGTATCGACCGATAGGACCTTTGTGCAGGACATGCGGACCGCATTCGCCGCCTCCGAGATCATCCAGCTCTCGACAGTGGAGAAGAGTGTTACGGAGCTGCGCGGCGAGATCCAGGAAGCCGACTTCGGCGCCATCATCGTCGACATGGATGCGGCAAGACTGGAGGAGGTCGAGTCGCTGCAGCGCGTCATGCGCCGGCTCGAGGACAAGGTGCCGGTTGTCGTCGTCACGCAGGAGTTCAACGCGGCCGCGGTGCGCATTCTCGTGCAGCTCAAGGTCGCGGATTTCCTGGTCAAGCCGATCACCACCGCCGATCTCGTACGCTCCGTGGTGCGAGCGCTGCAAGGACCCGGGCGCGAGGAAAACACCGAGTCGCAGATCTACACCTTCATGCCGGCCGCGGGCGGCGTCGGCACCACGACGCTGGCACTGCAAACCGCTTTCCAGCTGCATCATTCGGTGACGCGCG
>NZ_RZQG01000647.1:0-3452 GCF_003998635.1 Mesorhizobium sp. M7D.F.Ca.US.004.03.1.1 | reverse complement strand
CCGATGACGCGCTCCGGCATCATCGGCGCGGCGATGATCGTGTTCGTCTTCTCACTCGGCTTCTTCGTCACGCCGGCGATCCTCGGCGGCGGCCGCAGCGTCATGATCGCCGAGCTGATCTATCTCAGGATCTTCCAGAGCCCGGACTGGGGTCTGGGGGCGGCGATCAGCGTCGTGCTGGTGCTGTTCGTCGGCGCGCTGATGGCGTTGCTGTTCCGCTATGTCAGACCGAAGCAGTTGATCTGATGCCGACCTATCGCCCCGGTCCCGTCTCGCTGATCATCGCTGCCTTCGTAGCGTTGTTCCTACTGATGCCGCTGCTTGCCGTCATCCCGGTATCGCTGACGCCGAGCCGCATGCTGGCGATGCCGTCGGGCGAACTGTCGCTGCGCCACTACCGGGCGCTGATCGAGGATCCACGCTGGCTCCAATCGATCCTGCTCAGCATCCGCATCGGAATCGTCAGCAGCGCCTTTTCAACCGTGCTCGCACTGTGTTTCAGCCTTGGCGTGTGGATGTTTCAACCGCGCTTCACCGCGGCCCTGGTCGGCTTCGTGCTGCTGCCGATGGTGGTGCCGCCGGTGGTCTCGGCTATCACGCTCTACTTTCTGCTGACCTCGATCTCGGGGTTCAGCTCTTTTTTCGGCTACGACACTTGGCTGGGTGTCGCTATGGCGCATGCGGTGATGACGGTGCCTTTTGCCACGGTGCTGATCCTGGTCTCGCTCAGCCAACTCGACCGGCGCATCGACCTTGCCGCGCGCGGTCTTGGCGCCACGGTGTGGGAGCGCGCCACCCGCGTCATCATGCCCAACATCAAGTTCGGCATCATCACCGCAGCACTGCTCTCCTTCGTCCTGTCCTGGGAAGAAATCGGCGTCACCCTGTTCATCACCTCGGTCAACGCCATCACGCTGCCCAGGCTGATGTGGATGGGCCTGCGCGACAACATCGACCCGGCGATCGCTGCCCTGTCGGTGATCCTGATCATCATCACCGTGCTGGTGCTGGCGGTGCGCAGTTTCGTGGCCAGGCAGCGCGGCGGGCACTAGGCGAAACCGCCCAACCGTAACGGGTCCATTCATACGGAAATCCGCGACAGTCCTAACCGCTATGTGAAGGACGTTACGGAAGGTCTGCGGCCGGCACACTATCCAGCGCCATGGAAAACCTGCCGCTGGTGACGTTTGCCTTCATATCGGTGCTCGGAATGGCGGTTCCGGGGCCGGATGTCGTGCTCGCCATCACCAACGGGTCACGCTACGGGATCAGGCACGCCTTCTTTGGCATGGCCGGTGTGGTGCTCTCGGACATCGTCCTAATCTGCATGGTGGCGCTTGGCTTCGGAGCGCTTCTGGTGGCTTCGGAATTCTACCTTTCAGCTGTCAGGATGGTCGGCGCCTTCTATCTGCTTTTCATCGCTATCGGCGCGCTTCGCAGCTCCACCGGATCCCGCCATGCGTTCGATCCAGGCTTTCCCGACAAGGCTCACTCGACCAAGGCTCTCATGGTTCGCTGTTTCGTGGTGGCGGTTACAAACCCGGAGGCATGGCTGTTCTTTCCCGCCGTCCTGCCGCCCTTTGTCGACAGCAACGAGCCGATCGCGATGCAATACGCGGTCCTGGCAATCATCATCGCAGCGGCGGACGTTTTCGTCCTGATGCTTTATGCCACGCTTGGATCACGGGCGGCGAGGCTTCTGGCCGGCCCGAACGCAGTGTGGATCGACCGGCTCTATGGTATCGCACTGCTTGGTCTTTCAAGCGTTCTGATCCTGCAATCCCTTGGGCATCTCTGAAGCACGTTGCGGTCAGGCAGCACCGAGCGCACTAGATAAAACGCACCGAGACGCGACCAAATCTGCCTAGATCGCCGGTGACTTCGTCGCCGGCCTCGACACTTATCGGCGTCACGCAGGTGCCGGTTATCACCACCTGTCCCGGCTGCAGTGCTATGCCCAGCCCCGACAGTTCATTGACGATCCAGGTAAGCGCAATACGAGGGTCGCCCAACACAGCTGCCCCTGTCCCGTTGTGCTGCGACTTTCCAGAAACGAAAGCGACCACCGGGTGCTCCGCGAGATCCACGTCGCGCCAATCTCCTTCTACAGCCTCGCCGATCACGAACAGATTGGCACAGGCGTTGTCCGCTATGAGCTGCGGCGCCCCGACGGCGCAGAAATCGTCATAGCGTGAGTCCGGTATTTCGATCGCCGGGTGCAAGGTCGCCACGGCCTCCATCACCTCGGCGATTTCATAGGGTACTGGGCGAGGTGGCAGCTGGCGGCCGAAACGGAAAGCGAATTCGATCTCGGCCACACGCATCTTGCTCGTCGCCAGGGACACTGCCCCGCCGACCTCGACCGCTTTTTCTGCCAGCAGACGCCCGGCCATCGGGCCGTCGACGTTGATATGCCTTTGTCCGGCCAGACTGGTTGCGGCAATCTTCCAGCCGAAAAGCGGAGCCACCGAGCGATCCAGCACATGCGACTGGATAGCGTAACCTTCGCTCCGCGTTTGTGGCCGCAACTCCGGGGGTATGGCGTCGAGACGGGTGCCCTTGTCCCAATGGCCCACCAGCAACTGCGACGCAGCCCTGGCCTGTTCTGGATCAAGCATCATCAGCCCCGGAAATCGAAAGAAGGCATTCGCAGCCCGCCGCTTCGTGGAGAACAGCCAGCAAGAAACATTCCGCCATGTGGACCCGCCCATATGCGGCAAGGTTAGGTGACCAGGAACCGAGTGTCCACATTCATGCCCCGCTCGCCAAACATAGCTAGCTGCCCTCTGTCAGCCCCTGAGTGCTTGCGCTTCGCAGCTTCATCGTTAGGCTGCGCGGCGCCCGCTGATTGGCTAAGCCGGGCAGAAGCCGGATACGCTTGAGCGGCGGTTCTGGCGCGGCAATGATCCGCAAGGCCGCGACAGGGAGGAAGAAACGATGACCGCGCCCGGTGATTTGCAGCAGGCACTGTTTCTGAGGCTGAAAAGCGATGCATCACTGTCGGCGTTGCTGGGCGGCGCCGGACTGCTCGAACGGGCAACGGATAATACCGCTTTTCCATACGTGACCTGCGGCCAGACCAGCGCCTTCGACTGGGATACCGGCGCTGAGAACACCGATGACCAGTTGATTACGCTGCATATCTGGTCGAAAGCCCATGGCGAAGCCGAAACGCTTGCCATCATGGCCGCCATCAAGGCGCGCCTTGCCGACGCAGCGCTGGTGATTGGCCCTCGTGGCCAGACTCGGTTGACGTTGGAATTCGCCGAGGCCCGCCATGACGAGGATCTGCTCGTGCATCACGGGCTTCTGCGCTTTCGCGCCATAACGCAGGAAAATGCCTGATGTGCTTTCAATATGGTCGAAACGGAGTCTAGACTGGCGTTTCCAGGATTTCGCTTGGTTGGGCGGCGAAATCCCGATCGGTTGTCTCGTGTTTCAGGGGTGTAGTG
>NZ_RZQG01000646.1:0-3466 GCF_003998635.1 Mesorhizobium sp. M7D.F.Ca.US.004.03.1.1 | reverse complement strand
CCTCTTGCGCTATGACAGCGTGCACGGCCGCTTCCCGCATGAAGTCTCGGTATCCGGCGACCAGATCACCGTCGGCAAGGAGACGTTCAAGGTCACCGCGATCAAGGATCCGACCCAGCTGCCGTGGAAGGAACTCGGCATCGACATCGCGCTCGAATGCACCGGCATCTTCACCGCCCGTGACAAGGCCGCCGCGCATCTGACCGCCGGCGCCAAGCGCGTCGTCGTTTCGGCCCCGGCCGAGGGCGCCGACCTCACCGTCGTCTACGGCATCAACCACGACCAACTGACCAAGGACCACATCGTCATCTCGAATGCGTCGTGCACCACCAACTGCCTGGCGCCGCTGGCAGCAGTGCTGCACGAAACGGTCGGCATCGAAAAGGGCATGATGACGACGATCCATTCCTACACCGGCGACCAGCCGACGCTGGACACCATGCACAAGGATCTCTACCGCGCCCGCGCCGCGGCCCTGTCGCAGATCCCGACCTCGACCGGTGCCGCCAAGGCGATCGGCCTGGTGTTGCCCGACCTCAAGGGCAAGCTCGACGGCATTTCGATCCGCGTGCCGACCCCGAACGTCTCGGTCGTCGACTTCAAGTTCATCGCCAAGCGCGCGACGACCGTGCAGGAGATCAACGACGCCGTGATCGCCGCCTCCAACGGCAAGCTCAAGGGCATCCTCGGCGTCACCCATCACCCGAACGTCTCGATCGATTTCAACCACGATCCGCGTTCTTCGATCATGGCGCTCGACCAGACCAAGGTGATGGACGGCAACTTCGTTTCGGTGCTGTCCTGGTACGACAATGAATGGGGTTTCTCCAACCGCATGGGCGATACCGCGGTCGCCTTCGGCAAGACCATCGCCTGATCGCAAAGCTCTCTTTTCGAAACCTGGAACGCCCGGCTTTGTCCGGGCGTTTTTCATGCGGGCGGCTGGCGCCTTGCCGATTTGTGTCCTGAGCGCCAAAACATCCGAAAATCAGCGGCATAGGTCAAAAAGCCTCCCTGCCGCCTTGCACTGGTCACGTCTTCGCCCCACTCTCTCGTAAAGCAGGAGACAGACGAATTTGAGGGGCTGATTTCAGGATGGAGCATGCGATCTATCTCGTTACGCTGGTCGGCACAGCGCTTGTCGTCGCCGCCGCGTTTTCGAGCCTGATCGCCTTCCGCTTCGGCGCCCCTCTTCTGCTCCTGTTTCTCTGCATTGGCCTGGCCAGCGGCACCGACGGTCTCGGCATCCAGTTCGACAACGCCCGCATCGCCTATTTTGCCGGCTCATTGGCGCTGGCCGTCATCCTGTTCGATTCCGGTTTCGGCACGCCGCTCAACGCCTTGCGGCAGGCGGCGGGACCGGCTCTGTCGCTGGCGACATTTGGCGTGCTTTTGACCACCGGCCTGTTTGGCGCCGCCGCCCACTATCTGCTCGACCTTACCTGGCTGGAATCCTTCCTTCTCGGTGCTGCCGTCGCCTCCACCGATGCAGCGGCCGTGTTCTTCCTGCTGCGCGCCGGCGAGATCAACCTTCGCGAGCGCGTGCGCTCGACGCTTGAGGTGGAATCCGGCACCAACGACCCGATCGCCATCTTCCTGACCATCACGCTGGTCGAGATCATCGCCGCCCACGCCAACCCAGAGACCAATGTCCTGGTCACCAGCCTGTTCCTCGGCTTCCTCCTCAACATGGGTCTCGGCGCCGTCGTCGGCGTGCTTGGCGGCCTCGCCATCGTGCGCCTCGTCGACCGGCTCAACCTCGACCACGGCCTACTGCCGATCTTCGTGCTGACCTTGTCGCTGATGGTCTTTGCCGCCGCCGGCGCCATTGGCGGCTCGGGCTTCCTGGCGGTCTATATCGCCGGCCTCATCGCCGGCAATTCCGACATCCGCGCCGTCACCATCCTCAAGCGTTTCCAGGACGGCATGTCGTGGCTGGCGCAGATCATCATGTTCCTCATCCTCGGCCTGTTCGCGACGCCGTCGCAGTTTCCGGCGATCATGGTGCCGGCGGTAGCGCTCGGCCTGTTCCTGATGTTCATCGCCCGCCCGATCGCGGTCTGGCTCTGCCTGATCCCGTTCCGTCTGCCGCGCCCCGAAGTCGCCTTTGTCTCCTGGGTCGGCCTGCGCGGCGCGGTGTCGATCCTGCTCGCCATCACCCCGCTGCTCGGCGGGCTGGAAAACGGCCGCGTCATCTTCAACACCGCCTTCATCATCGTTCTGGTGTCGCTGGTCATCCAGGGCTGGACGGTCGGGCCGCTGGCGCGCCGCCTCGGTCTCATCGTGCCGGCGCGGCTCGGCCCGCTGGACAAGGTCGAGCTGGAATTGCCGGGCTCGGCCCATCACGAGCTTCTCGCCTATCGTGTGGCACACGGCAGCCCGGTGGCGCGCGGCGAACGCATCCCGCGCTGGGCACGGCCCTCGCTGGTGCTGCGCGACGGCCGCTCGATGCGCTTCCAGGACATGGGACGGCTCGCCGCCGGCGACCAGGTCTACATCTTCGTGCCGGACCGCTATCCGCGCCTGCTCGACAAGCTTTTCGCCAGCCGCGCCGTGGTCGACCCCGAGGACGCCGATTTCTTCGGTGCTTTCGCTGTCGACCCCGCGCGCTCCGCCGCCGAACTGGAAGCGGCCTATACGCCAGGCCTGACCGAAGCGGAGCAAAAGCTCACCGTCGGCGCGCTGGTCACCGCGCGGCTCGGCGGTCATGCCGAATATGCCGACCGCGTGCTGCTCGGCCCGATCGAGCTGATCGTTCGTGACGTCGACGACAAGGGCAAGATCACAGGCCTCGGCCTTTCCTTCGAGCCGACCGCGCCGGTGGCGCGGGTGCCGGTTTTCCTCAGCGCCGGCGAGATCGGCGACCGTGTCTCCGCCTTCATCCGCAACTGGCGCAAGCCCACCGAGACGCAGATGGCGGAGGCGCGGGCAGACGAGAAACCAGCCTCTGAGCCGACAGCGGAGAAGGTAACGACCGAGAGCTGACAACTTCGATTGTGGGTGCTGCCCTTCATCCGCCCGCCGGCACAGAATCGTACCGCTTTCAAAATTTCGGTTCGAACCCAGCCTAAGCCTTGCATCATCGTTGGCGCGGGGTATGGTCCCCCGGTTTTTCGCGAAAAGGAACCCGCATGGCCGCCTTCAAGACCCTCGACGATATCGGCAACATCAGCGGCAAGCGCGTGCTGGTACGCGTCGACCTCAACGTGCCCGTCTCTGACGGCAAGGTCACCGACGCCACCCGCATCGAACGCATCGCGCCGACCATCGCCGAACTGTCGGCCAAGGGCGCCAAGGTCATCCTGCTTGCCCATTTCGGACGGCCCAAGGACGGTCCCTCGCCAGAATTCTCGCTGGAGCCGATCGCCAGGGCGGCGGCAGATGTGCTCGGCCGCCCCGTCGGCTTCGCCAGCGACTGCGTCGGCGACGTAGCGGGAAGCGCCATCGCCGCCATGAACAAAGGCGA